>NZ_JASCXL010000075.1:0-45423 GCF_030010595.1 Streptomyces sp. CC224B
AGTGGGTGATGGCGTGGGCGTGGGTGACGGTGTGGGGGTGGGAGTGGGCGTGGGCGTCGGTGTGGGCCTGGGCGGTGAGTGGGGGGGTGTGCCGCGGGGCGGGGGCCCGGAGTGGCGGGGGCGGGGGCTCGGAGTGGCCGGGGCGGGGCCTGGGGGTGGTGCGTGCAGGGGCCGCGGGGGGCGTACCGCAGGGTGGGGGTGGCGCGTGCCGCGAGGCAAGGGCGGCGCGTGTCGCGGGGCAGGGGCGGCGCGTGCCACGGTGCAAGGGCGGCGCGTGCCGCGAGGCAGGGGTGGCCCGTGCGTCGCGGCGCAAGGGTGGCGCGTGCCTGTCGGCCGGGAGCGCGCGGGCAGGCCCCGGGGGGCGTGGCCGCTCGGGTCACGCCCCCTCGATGCCCAGGGCGCCGTAGGCCGCGCCCTCCCCGTCCCCCTCGCGTGCGGCGCGCAGCTCCTTCGGGGCGATGAACACCCGGCCGCCCTCGACGACGACGTCGGCCCGCCCCGGCTCCACGGGCCCGGCACCCTCCGGCACGCCGAACAGCAGGAACGGGCGCTCCTTGCCGGTTTCCGGGTCCAGGCTCACCACGGCGTCCGGGTCGACGCCGTTGCCGCTCCCGCGGAAGGCGAGGAGCTTGCCGCCGCTGACCTCCAGCGGGTACATCACGCCGCGTCCCCGCGAGTCGAACGTCCGCACGGCCTTGCCGGTCGTGAGGTCGAAGGAGACGATCCCGTTCGCGTCGGACCCTTTCCGCGCGGTCGCCAGGAAGAGCTGGTCGCGGCCCACTGCGACGGAGTGGCAGGTCTCCACGGTTCCGAACAGCGGCACGGAGCAGTCCTCCATGTACCGGCCCTCCGGCATGTCGACGGTCGACCGGTACGCGCCCCGGTCGTCGAGGGTGATGAGGCCGGTCACCCGGCCGTCATCGCCGTCCCCGGCGGCGACGGCGATGACGGCGGGCTCGGACGAGACGAGGTACACGTTCCGGATCCCGCGGTCGACCTTGTAGGTCCACTCCGGGTCGCCCGTGCGCGGGTCCACTTTCTGCACGCGGTACGTGCGGTCGTCGCCGTCCCCGCACCGGCGCAGGGCGAGCAGCGCGCGCCCGCCCGCGAACCCGGCGTCCCCGCAGGCCGAGGCGGAGGTGCTCGCCCAGAGCCGCTCGCCGCCCGCCATGTCGTACGCGACGGAGCCGTCGCCCCAGGCCACGGTGACCGTGCCGCGGACCATGGTCACGTTGGTGTTCGGCGCGAAGGCCGTCCTGGCCTCGGGGAGCTTGGCCTGCCAGAGCTTCTTGCCGGTGTTGAGGTCCACGAAGACGAGCCGGTCACAGGTGGCGGGGGGCTCGGGGCGGGTGGGCTTGCGCTTCTTCCCGCGCTCCCCCTTGCCCTTGCCCTTCTTGTCCCCCTTACCCTTGTCGCCCTTGTCGCCCTTGCTCGGCTTCCCGCTCTTCTTGCCCTTCTTCTCGTCGCTGTCCTTCTCGCCCTTGGACTTCCCCGACTTCTCAGACTTCCCGCCGTCGCCCTTGTCGCCGTCCTTCGCGCGCTCCTGGACGAGTACCGCCGTACGTCCGTCCGCGGTGACGTGCCGGGTCGTGTCGCAGATGGGGCCGCCCAGGTCGGTGGACCAGGCTTCCTCGGGCGTGCCGAACGTGAAGCCCTTGAGCTGGTCGCCCACGCCCCGGACGAGCGTCCTGTCCGTGGCCCAGGTGCCGGGCGCGGGCACGGAGGCGTCGGCTCCGCGGCGTTTGCCGAACTCCTTCTCGCGGTAGTCGACGATCAGGCGGCCCGCGGGCGAGCGCGGGACGTTCTCGACGGTGTCCCTGATGTCGTCCGGCGCCTGCTGGACGGCCTTGGCGTCCTGCGCGTCCGCCTCGTCGTCGGTCGCCGACCAGAGCATCCAGCCGCCGGTGCACAGGACGAGGGCCAGCAGGCCCGCCGTACCGGCGAGCAGGCGTGTGCGGCGCTGTCTGCGCGCGCTGTCCTCGGCCAGGACGGACTGGGTGAACTGGGAACGGGGCGGGCCCTGGCTCACGCTGGGAAGCCTTTCTCCGATGGAGCGAGTGTCCGATGAAAACGGGTGGCCGGATCATAGGCCGCTGCACGTCGGCCGCTCCGCGCCGAGGGCCGGACAGGGGCCGGACGGGGACCGGGCCGGGAGCAGCGCGTAGCCGGGAAACGGGCACGCCGGGCCGGGCCGCGGAACGACCCGGCGCGAGGGGAAGGCCTCAGCTCGTCAGCGCGCGTACGGAGGCGTACACGTCGAAGACGGCGAGCGTCAGGGGCAGGAGGGTCAGCAGGACGAAGCCCTCGGCGATCTCCAGGAAACGCCCCCAGAAGGGTGTCACCCCGCGGCGTGCCGTGATGAGCCCGATGGCGGCACACAGGGCCGCGCCCGCCCCGATCGCCGCGGTGAGCCAGATCGTGCGCAGGTCGAGCGCCGCGGTGTCACCGGCCAGGGCGTCCCGTACGAAGGTGCCCGGCGGGTTCAGGGCCAGGCCGACGCCCAGCAGCACCAGGCAGGCCAGGCCCGCCGCCAGGCAGGCGGTGACCTGGGCCGTGTAGCGGAAGAGCTGGGCGCGCATGAGCATCGCGACACCGGTGGCCAGGGCCAGCAGCCGGGCCCAGGTGTCGGCGGAGGAACCCAGGACCACCGCGGCACCGACGGCGACCAGGGCGCAGCCGCCGACGAGGCCGATGAGCAGCTCGTGCCCGCGGCGGGCCTGGGCGGCGATGCGTTCGGCGTCGACCGGGGGCTGGGGGGCGGGTTCCGGGTCGGGGTCGTACGTGCGGCGCGCGGCGTGCGGCGGGTCGTAGCCGATGGGCAGCCGCGCGAAGCGCATGGACAGGCCCGGCAGGAAGGCGAGCGCGCCGACGGCGAGCGGCGCGCACAGGGCGGCCGTCTCGGTCGGGGTCAGCTCCCGGAGCGCCGCCGCGAACGTCGCGAGGAGTCCGACGGCCGCGGCGGCCGCGAAGGCCACGAACGGCCCGTCGCCGTGCGGCGAGACCAGCACGAGCACCACGGCGGCGATCAGCACGGCGGCGCACGCCAGCAGGAACTGGAGCTTGCCGATCCCCTGGCCGTCGGCCGGTGGCAGCAGGCCGGAGCCCGCCACGGCGACGTTCGGCAGCGCGCCGAGGCCGAGCGCGACGGCCCCCGCGCGGTCGTCGTAGACACGCCCCCGTACGCAGGCGAAGGCGAGGAGCACCAGGCCCGCGACGGCGGCGAGGATGCCGGGGAGGCCGTGCGTGTCGTGCCGGGGCGCGGCGCTCCAGGCCGTGAAGGCGAGGAGGACCGGCAGCACGGCGCCGCCGGTCAGGCCCGCGACGCGGGTCAGGTCGGCGTTCCACAGCGTACGGTCGCGGGTCACCGCCGAGGCGATGGCGTCGGACACGTCGTCGAAGACGGCGGGGGGCAGCGATGCGGAGAAGGGCCGCAGGGTGAGGAGTTCGCCGTCGAGGATGCGCTGGGCGGTGAAGGTGCGGGCGCTGTCGAGGACGGCGCCGTCGCGGCGGACCAGGTGGTAGCCGACCGGGGCGCCCTCGGCGGGGCTCTGGCGCGACAGGCGCAGGATCTCCGGGTAGAGGTCGGCCACCGGGACGTCGTCGGGCAGGGCCACGTCGACGCGGCTGTCGGGGGCGACGATGGTGACGCGGCAGAACCCCACTCCAGCGCCACCGGCGGCGGGCCCCGGAATTCCGGCACCGGCCGGTCCGGCACCGGCCGCTCCGGCGCCGGTCGGCCCGGCACCGGCCGGTCCGGTTCCGGCCGCTCCGGCACCGGTCTGTCCCGCTCCGGTCTGTCCGGTTCCGGTCGCCCCGGCGGAGGCCGTCATGCTCACCTGCTGCTCCCCCTCAGTCCCTCGCGGCCCAGGACGGCATCGCCGTACCGGCCGTCCCGCCCACCGTGCCGCACCCCACGAGATGGCGCGCGCCGATCTCCCGCGTCTGGCCGGTTCTTGCGCCCCGGCCGCGTCACATGACGTGAAATGCCCCTGCGCGGCGGCCGAATTCACATCTGCTCACGCACACGAACGGCACCTTACCGCCCCTGCGGCGGCCCGCGGGTCAGTAGGATCGCGCGGTGGGCCGCGGCCTCCCCCGTCGGTGCCGGTGGTCGGAACACGTCGATCGAGCAAGGGAACTGATGCCGCGTGAGTCACCTCGTCGTCAAGCGCCCGCCTCGTGTTCTGCCGTCCGGCGTGCCCTCGGACGAGATCGTCCTGCAGCCCCCGCCCGAGCTGCCGCGAGGGCAGCAGGAGGGCGTGCTGATGCAGCTCCTGCCCATGCTGGGCATGGGCGGCTCCGTGGTGTTCTTCTTCATGCCCAATTCGCATCCGTTCATGAGGATCATGGGCATGGTGATGGTGGCGTCGACGGTGGCCATGTCCGTCGCGATGTTCATCCGCTACCGCCGGGGCACGCAGGGGCAGTTGGCCGATCTGCGCCGCGACTACCTCCGCTACCTGCAGCAGACCCGGCGCTCGGCCCTCGCCGCGGCGAAGGCGCAGCGCGACGCCCAGTACTACCTGCACCCGTCCCCCGACCAGCTCTGGGCCCTGGTCGCCGAGGGCAGCCGCGTCTGGGAGCGGCGGACCGGCGACGAGGACTTCGGGCAGGTCCGCGTCGGCCTCGGGCCGCAGGCGCTCGCCACGCCGCTCGTGCCTCCGGAGACCGCGCCGGTGGACGACCTGGAACCGCTCACGGCGGGCGCGATGCAGCGGTTCCTGGCCGTCCACGGCACCGTCGATGACCTGCCCATGGCCGTGTCCCTGCGGGCCTTCTACCACGTGACGGTCAACGGCGAGGCCGAGGCGGTACGCGCCGGCACGCGCGCCCTCGTCGCCTCGCTCGCCTCCCTGCACTCCCCCGCGGACCTGGTGATCGCGGTCGCGGCGGGGCCGGAGTCCGCCCCGCGGTGGGAGTGGGCCAAGTGGCTCCCGCACTGCCAGGCGCGGGGCGCCGCGGACGGGGCGGGCAGCCGCCGGCTGATCACCACCGACCCGGCGGAGCTCGACGTGCTGCTCTCCGCCCGGCTGCGGGGCCGGCCCCGCTTCCACCCCGGCTCCACCCCGCTGCCGGACGAGCCGCACGTCGTCGTCGTCCTCGACGGCCTGTCCCTGCCGCCGGAGTCCGTCCTCGCCACCGCCGAGGGACTGCAGGGCGTGACCGTCGTCGAGGTGCTCCCGGGCGAGCCGGGCGAGGCCCGCGGCGGGCTCTGCCTCGTCGTCCGGCCGGGGTCCCTGCGGATCGAGTCGGGGCACGGCCTGGTGTACGAGGGCACGCCCGACCTGCTGTCGTACGAGGCCGCCGAAGCGCTGGCGCGGCAGTTGGCGCCGCTGCGCATCGCCTCGGGCGGCGACGACGACCAACCTCTGCTCGCCAACCTGGAGTTCACCGACCTGCTCGGTCTCGGGGACGCCGACTCGGTGGACCCCCGGCGGACGTGGCGCCCGCGCGCCCAGGCGGAGCGGCTGCGCGTGCCGATCGGTGTCGGCGAGGACGGCCGGCCCGTGATGCTCGACCTCAAGGAGGCGGCGCAGGACGGCATGGGCCCGCACGGCCTGTGCGTGGGGGCGACCGGCTCGGGGAAGTCGGAGCTGCTGCGCACCCTCGTCCTCGGCCTCGCCGTCACCCACTCCTCCGAGACGCTGAACTTCGTCCTCGCCGACTTCAAGGGCGGCGCGACCTTCGCGGGCATGGCGCACCTCCCCCACGTCGCCGCGGTCATCACCAACCTGGCGGACGACCTGACGCTCGTGGACCGCATGGGCGACTCCATCCGCGGCGAGCTCAACCGCCGCCAGGAGCTGCTGCGCGACGCGGGCAACTACGCGAACATCCACGACTACGAGAAGGCGCGGGCGGCCGGCGCGCCCCTCCAGCCCGTGCCCTCGCTCGTCCTCGTCATCGACGAGTTCAGCGAACTCCTCACCGCCAAGCCCGACTTCATCGACATGTTCGTGCAGATCGGCCGCATCGGCCGGTCGCTGGGCGTGCACCTGCTGCTCGCCTCACAGCGCCTGGAGGAGGGCCGCCTGCGCGGCCTGGAGACGTACCTCTCCTACCGTGTCGGCCTGCGCACGTTCTCCGCCGCCGAGTCGCGCGCCGCGCTCGGTGTGCCGGACGCGTACCACCTGCCCAACGTCCCCGGCTCCGGCTACCTGAAGTTCGGCACGGACGAAATGGTGCGCTTCAAGGCGGCGTACGTCTCCGGGGTGTACCGCTCCGGCTCCGCGCGGGCGGCGGCGGGCGGGCCGCTGCCGGTGGACCGGCGCCCGGTGCTGTTCACGGCCGCCGAGGTGCCGGTCCGGTACGCCCCGGCGGTGCCGCGCCCCGAGCCGGGGCCGGACGCCGGGGCGGGCCCGGACGACGCGCTCGCCGACACCGTGCTCGACGTCGTCGTACGCCGCCTGGAGGCGCAGGGGCCGGCGGCGCACCAGGTGTGGCTGCCGCCGCTGGACAGCCCGCCGCCCCTGGACGCGCTGCTTCCGGGGCTCGCGGCCGTGCCGGGGCGCGGGCTCACCGTGCCCGGCCACGAGCGCGCGGGCGGTCTCGTCGTACCCCTGGGCCTGGTCGACAAGCCGTACGAGCAGCGGCGTGACGAGCTGTGGTGCGACTTCTCCGGGGCGGCGGGCCACATGCAGGTCCTTGGCGGGCCGCAGTCCGGCAAGTCGACGCTGCTACGCTCGCTCGTCGCGTCGTTCGCGCTCACCCACACGCCCCACGAGGTCCAGTTCTACGGGCTCGACTTCGGCGGCGGCGGCATGGCGGCGCTCGCGGGCCTCCCCCACGTCGGCGGCGTCGCGTCGCGCCTGGACCCGGAGCGGGTGCGGCGCACGGTCGCCGAGGTGTACGGCGTGCTGACGCGGCGCGAGGAGTACTTCCGGGCCGCGGGCATCGCCTCGATCGCCGACTTCCGGGCGCGCCGGGCGCGCGGCGACATCTCCGTGGCCGAGCAGCCGTGGGGCGACGTCTTCCTGGTGATCGACGGCTGGGCCGCCTTCCGCACGGAGTACGAGGCCCTGGAGCCGGCCGTCCTCGACATGGCCGCCCGCGGCCTCGGCTACGGCATCCACCTGGTCCTCGCCGCGTCGCGCGCGATGGAGGTCCGCGCGAACCTCAAGGACCACCTCATGAACCGCCTCGAACTGCGGCTCGGCGACACCATGGACTCCGAGCTCGACCGCAAGGTCGCCGCGAACGTGCCCGCCGGCGTGCCGGGCCGCGGCCAGACCCCGCAGCGGCAGCACTTCATGGCCGCCGTCCCGCGCATCGACGGCATCACCTCCGACACGGACCTGGCCGAGGCCACGAAGGCGCTCGCCGCCGAGGTGGCCCGCCACTGGACGGCGCCCGGCGCCCCCCAGGTGCGGCTGCTGCCGCGCGAGCTGCCCGCGGAGCAGCTGCCGCCGGGGCACGCGTTCCCGGACCGGGGCGTGTCCTTCGCCCTCGACGAGAACAACCTCGAACCGGTCTTCGTGGACTTCGAGCAGGACCCGTTCTTCCTCGTCTTCGGCGAGAGCGAGTCGGGCAAGTCGAACGTGCTGCGGCTGCTCGTCCAGCGCCTCACCGAGCGCTACAGCGGCGACGTCTGCAAGCTCTTCGTCGTCGACAACCGCCGCTCGCTCCTCGACGCCACCCCCGCCTCGCACCTCGCCGAGTACGTGCCCATGTCCAGCGCCATGGACCACCACGTGCAGGCCCTGGCCGACCTGATGCGCCGCCGCACGCCGTCCCCGGACGTCACCGCCCGCCAGCTCCGCGAGCGCAGTTGGTGGCAGGGCCCGACGGTGTACGTGGTCGTCGACGACTACGACCTGGTGTCCACCTCCAGCGGCAACCCGCTGGCCCCGCTCACGGAACTGCTGCCGTTCGCGCGGGACGTGGGCGTGCGGTTCATCATCGCCCGGTCCAGCGCGGGCGCCGGCCGGGCCGCGTACGAGCCGTTCATGCAGCGCGTCAAGGAGCTGGGCGCGCAGGGACTGCTGCTCGCGGGCGACCCCGCCGAGGGTGACCTCCTGGGCGGCGTGCGGCCGCGGCCGATGCCGCCGGGGCGCGGCGTCTACGTGTCCCGGAAGCGTGGAAAGCCGTTGGTCCAGACGGGGTTGGTCCCCGTTGACAAGTAGTCTGAGCGCACAGTCCGTCCATACGCCGGGGTACGCCGGACACGCCGGAAAGGAACCGCTTCACCATGGCCGAGGCACAGAACGAGGCACCGGAGCAGGGCCAGGAGTCGGAGCAGGACGTCAAGGCGCGCAAGGAGCGGGAGAAGAACGAGCTCTACGCCCTCGACATCTCCGACGTCGAGTGGCACAGCGCCCCCGGCACCGAGACGCACGAGGAGCGCGTCG
Organism: Streptomyces sp. CC224B; assembly: GCF_030010595.1. NCBI lineage: Bacteria > Bacillati > Actinomycetota > Actinomycetes > Kitasatosporales > Streptomycetaceae > Streptomyces > Streptomyces sp. CC224B. The sequence goes on from NZ_JASCXL010000075.1 coordinate 8,349, forward strand.
AGATCGCGTACCTGCCGAACGGCGCCGTGGCCATGCGCTCGTCCCTCGAACCCGAGACCGTACTGCGCTACACCGAGGCGGAGTGGCGTGCCTTCGTCCTGGGCGCGCGGGACGGGGAGTTCGACCTGGAGCCGTCGACGCGCAACGGCGGGCTCGTGCCCGCGCCCGCCGAGGGCGGGGCAGCGGCGGAGTAGACGCCCGGCCCGCGGCGCCGGGTTCCGGGAGGGGGCCGGGTCGTGAGGGATGACGGGGCTGACATGGCGGACACCGCCGCGGGGGCGGCGGGGCGGCCGGTACGGAGGTCGCGGCTCGCGGAGCTGGTGGACCTGGCGGGCCCGGCGTCGACGGGACCGGGGCCCGGCGCGTCGGCGGCGCCTGAGGGGTGTGCGGTACCGGGCGGGGCCGGGGTACCGGGCGGGGCCGGGGCGTCCGCCGAGGCCGGAGTGTCCGCCGGGGCCGGGGTGTTCGTTGGGGCCGGGGTGTCCGCCGAGGCCGGAGTGTCCGCCGAGGCCGGAGTGTCCGCCGGGGCCGGGGCGTCCGGCGTGCCCCGGACGCCCGCCGCTGACACCGCCGCAGTCCGGGCGGCGCGCCGCGAGTTCGCCGCGCTGCTCGGCGAGTTCCGGCGTACGGCGGTGCTGCTGCCCCTGGGTGCCGACGACTGCCCCCTCGTATCGGACCTCGGCGGCGTGCGGTGGCTCTACGCGTTCTCCGACGAGGCGGCTCTGGCCCGCTTCGCGCTGGCGCGGGGCGAGGGGGATCGTGCCTGGCCGTACCGGCGCGTCCTCGGCGCAGGGCTGCTGGACGCCGTGGTCCCGGCCGCGGGCGTGCCCTGCGGCGTGGCGCTCGACGTCGGCAGCGCGGGACACGAGGTGCTGTACCCGCCGGTCGCGGGGATCGTCCCGGACGCGGCGGCGGTGGACACGGACACGAACGGGGAGCGACCACAGTGAACGGGGGACGACAGTGAGCGAGGGCTTACCGGACCTGCAGACGGGCGGTCTGCCGCAGATCGCCCAGGGCATCACCATGGCCCTCGACGAGCTCAGGGAGCTCGGCATGCAGGGCGCGGCGGGTGCCGGGCGCGGTTTCGACGACATCGCCCTGACGGGACTCGAACTGGGGCACGGCGAGCTCACGGCCGCCTTCGGGACGTTCTGCGCGCGCTGGGAGTGGGGAGTGCGGTCCCTCGTCAACGAGGGCAACGGCTTCGCCCGGGGAGTGGGGCTCTCGGCGGGCACGTTCCACGAGGTGGACACGTACGTGGAGGGGGCGCTCAAGATCGTCGTCAACGCGGCGAACAGCGGGGGCAACCCGTACGCGAGCGAGGAGGACATCACGCGGAAGAGCTGGGGAGAGCTGGCCGGGCAGCGGCCGTTCTCCGACACGGACTACAGCGCGGACTCCTTCCGCGACGCCGGGGACACCGTCGAGCAGACCTGGAAGGACACGGCGCGGGACGCGATGACCTCGCCGCTCACCGGACCGCTGAGCCCGCAGGAGCTCACCGGCATGAGTGACGAGGACCTCGACGAGACGTTCGGCCCCTCGCCCGAGGCCCGGGCGGGGGACGCCGCCGGACAGCAGGCGCAGGGCCGGCCGGACGACGGTACGCGCTGATGGGGATAGGCGACGTCACCGACGCCTTCGGCAAGGGCGTGGACATCGCGCGGGAGGGCCTGGGCGACGCGAAGGACGCCGTGGGCGACGGCGTCAACGCGGGGCTCGGCCAGGCGGAAGAGCTCTGGCACGGGGCGAAGAAGGCCACCGGCGAGGGCATCGAGTGGGGCGGCGGCGTCGCCGCCGAGGGTCTCGACCGCCTCGGCGCGGACGGCGCGGCGGACGCCGTCGACGACTACACCGACAAGATCGCCTCCAAGCTGGGCGCGGACGTCGCCGAGCAGCAGCTCGGCGACACCGAGGAGGCCGAGGAGCTCGTCCACGGCAACCCGGGCACGATCCGCGCGAGCGCCGGGCACCTCAAGGACTTCGCCAAGGCCTTCGACAAGGTCGGCGGCGGCATGCGCAGCCTCGACTCCTCCCACTGGAGGGGCCGGGCGGCCGACACCTTCCGGGAGAAGTTCGCCGTACACCCCGCGAAGTGGCTGCGCGCGGCGGAGGCCTGCGAGCAGGCGGGCGAGGCCCTGTCGAGGTACGCGGACACGGTCAAGTGGGCCCAGGGCCAGGCACGCGACGCCGTCGACCTCTACAAGAAGGGCAAGCGGGCCTCCGACACGGCGCTCGACGCGTACAACACGCGCGTGAGCGCCTACAACCTCGCCCTCATGCTCGACGACGAGGACCCCGGGCCCCGCCCCGGCCCCTTCAAGGACCCCGGTAGGGCCGACATCGAGCGCGCCCACGAGATCCTCGCCGAGGCGCGCCGCCAGCGCGACGAGGCGGGCCGCGTCGCGGCGGCCGTGGTCAGGGCCGCCCTGACCCACGCCCCGGCCGAGCCGTCCCCGCTGGCCCGGCTGAAAGCCAACGGCGTCGACGCCGTCAAGGCGACGAACATGGAACTCCTCCATGCCGGGGGCGGCGTCCTCAAGGGCGCCGCCGGTGTGGTCAACACCGTCCGCGGCGTGAACCCGTTCGACCCGTACAACCTCACGCACCCGGCCGAGCACCTGCAGAACGTGAACACCACGCTGGCGGGGCTCCTCTCCACGGCGACGCACCCGGACCGCGCGGTCAAGGACGCGTACGAGTCCTTCAAGAAGGACCCGTCCGAGTTCGGCGGCCGACTGCTGCCGGAGGTGATCGGCACCAAGGGGTCGGGGCTCGCGCGCGGCGGGATCAGGGCCGGTGCCGGACGCGGCCTGCGGGACGCGGCGGAGCCGGGCGGCGGGCGCGGGGCGCGGGAGGCCCTGGGCGACGACCACGCGCGGCACGGGCGCTGCGACGACGCCAAGGTCTGCAAGGGCACCGACCCGATCGACCTCGCGACCGGCACGATGTACCTGCCGCAGACCGACGTCACGCTGCCGGGCGCCCTCCCCCTGGTCTTCCGGCGCCGCGTGCAGTCGGGCTACACCCAGGGACGGTGGTTCGGCCCGTCCTGGTCGTCCACGGTCGACCAGCGCCTGGAGATCGACTCCGAGGGCGTCGTCCTCGTCACCGAGGACGGCCTGCTGCTCGCCTACCCGCATCCCGCGCCGGGCGTGCCGACCCTGCCGAGCCGCGGCCCGCGCCGGCCGCTCGACCGCGTGGACGGCGGCTACACGCTCACCGACCCCGGCACTCGGCAGACGTGGCACTTCGCCGACCGCGGCGACGGGCTCGCGGTCCTGGAGCAGATCGACGACCGCAACGGCAACTGGATCACCTTCGCGTACGACGCCGACGGCGCCCCGCAGTCCCTCGCGCACAGCGGCGGCTACCACGTCCGCCTCACCACCGAGGCCGGCCGGGTCACCGCCCTGCACCTGGCGGGCGCGGCCCCCGACGGCACGGACCAGGAGCTCGTCCGCTACGGCTACACCGACGGCCGGCTGACGGAGGTCGTCAACTCCTCGGGCCTGCCGCTGCGCTTCACGTACGACGAGGCGGACCGGGTCACGTCGTGGACGGACACCAACGGCCGCGGCTACACCTACGCGTACGACGACCAGGACCGCTGCGTCGCCGAGGGCGGCACCGACGGCCACCTGGCCCTGCGGCTCACCTACGACACGACGGACCCGGCCACCGGGCACCGCGTCACGACGGCCACCACGGGCGAGGGCCGCACCCGCCGCTTCCTGGTCAACGACGCCTGGCAGGTCGTGGCCGACATCGACCCGCTGGGCGCGGTGACCCGCTACGAACGCGACCGCCACGACCGCCTCCTGTCCCGCACGGACCCCCTCGGCCACACCACGGCCTTCCGCTACGACGAGGCGGGCAACCTGCTCCACCTGGTCCGCCCCGACGGCCGCGAGGCGACGGCCGAGTACGGCGAACACGGCCTGCCCACCCGGGTGGTGGCCCCGGACGGCCAGGTCCGGCGCCACACGTACGACGACCGCGGCAACCGCACGTCGACCACCGGCCCCGCCGGCGGCACCACGCACTTCACGTACGACGAGGCGGGCCGCCTCACCTCGGTCACGGACCCGCTGGGCAACACGACGACCGTCCGCTGCGACGCGGCCGGGCTGCCGGTCGAGACCGTCGACCCGCTGGGCGCCGTGACCCGCTACGAGCGCGACGCGTTCGGCAGACCGGTCGCCGTCACCGACCCGCTGGGCGCCACGACGCGCCTGGAGTGGACGGTGGAGGGCCACCTCACGAGACGCGTGGCCCCCGACGGCACGACCGAGTCGTGGACCTACGACGGCGAAGGCAACTGCACGGCGTACGTGGACGCCCTGGGCGCGGTCTCCACGTACGAGTACACCCACTTCGACCTGCTGTCCGCCCGCACGGGCCCGGACGGGGTGCGCTACGAGTTCACCCACGACACCGAACTGCGCCTGACGCGGGTCACCAACCCCCAGGGCCTGACCTGGAGCTACGCGTACGACGCGGCGGGCCGCCTCGCCTCCGAGACGGACTTCGACGACCGGACGCTGACCTACGCCCACGACGCGGCGGGCCGTCTGCGTGCCCGTACGAACGCACTCGACCAGACGGTGGCCTTCGAGCGCAACGCCCTCGGCCAGGTCACCCGCAAGGAGGTGGACGGCCGCGCCACCACCTTCGCGTACGACCTGACGGACCAGCTCGCGCAGGCCACGGGCCCGGACGGCACGACGCTGACCCTCCTCCGCGACCGCTTCGGCCGGCTCCGCTCCGAGACGGTCGACGGCCGGGCGCTGACGTGCACGTACGACGCGCTGGGCCGCCGCACGGGCCGCACCACGCCCGCGGGCTCCGTCAGCACGTGGACGTACGACGCGGCGGGCCGCCGCACCCGGCTCATCACGTCGGGCCGCACGATCGACTTCGCGTACGACGCGACGGGCCGCGAACTGGCCCGCGACGTGGCCGGGTTCGCCGCCTTCACCAACGCCTTCGACGAACTCGGCCGCCTCACCGGCCAAACGGTCACCGCGCGGGACGGCCGCGCGCTCCAGCACCGCGCCTACTCCTACCGCGCGGACGGCCACCTCGTCGGCGTCGACGACCTCCTCAACGGCGCCCGCCGCTTCGACCTGGACCCGGCGGGCCGGGTCACCGCGGTGCACGCGGCGAACTGGACGGAGACGTACGCCTACGACGAGGCGGGCAACCAGACGACGGCGGACTGGCCCGCCACCCACCCCGGCCACGAGGCGACCGGCCCCCGCGCCTACACGGGCACGGCCCTCACCCGCGCGGGCGCCGTCCGCTACGAACACGACGCGCTGGGCCGTGTCACCCTGCGCCGGAAGACCCGCCTGTCACGCAAGCCCGACACCTGGCGCTACACCTGGGACGCCGAAGACCGCCTCACTTCCACAACCACCCCGGACGGCACGGTCTGGCGCTACACGTACGACCCCCTGGGCCGCCGCACGGCCAAGCTCCGCATGGCCCCCGACGGCACGACGGTCACGGAACGGACCGACTTCACCTGGGACGGCACGACCCTCTGCGAACAAACCACGACGGCCCCCGCCCACCTGCCGAACCCGGTCACGCTGACGTGGGACCACGCGGGCCTGCGCCCGATAGCCCAGACGGAACGCATAGCGCCACGGGGCGCGTCCGGCACAACCGCCCCCACTCCCTGGGCCACGGAGGCGCCCCCGACCTCCACCCCCTCGCAGGCTTCACAGGCCCCCCAGACCGAGATCGACTCCCGCTTCTTCGCGATCGTCACGGACTTGGTGGGCACCCCGAGCGAGCTGGTGGACGAACGGGGCGAGATCGCATGGCGCACGCGAAGCACGCTGTGGGGGACGACGGCGTGGACGGCGGACAGTACGACGTACACACCACTGCGATTCCCGGGCCAGTACTTCGACCCGGAGACGGGGCTGCATTACAACTACTTCCGGCATTACGACTCAGAAACCGCCCGGTATCTGTCCCCAGACCCTCTAGGCCTCGCTCCCGCCCCCAACCCGACCGCTTATGTCCACAATCCTCATGCCTGGGTGGACAGCCTCGGCTTGGCGCCAGGCGAGTGTCCTCCCTCGGGGGGCGAGCCTGGCACTCAGCTCGGAGACACAGAGAAGCTGAAGGGCTGGATCCCCACCAAGGTGCCTACCGAGTCCCAACTAGTACTGCAGGACATCCGAGAATTCGGAGTCGAAGCACAAGGTGCCGGACCCCAACGCATGGGCCCATCGATGCCTCAGCCATTCGAGAATCACGGGAAGAAGGGAGCATACAGACTCCCAGAGTTCGACAGCACCGGAAATCCTATTCGCTATACAGAATGGGGAACCGTCCAGTCGGCACAGAATCCGAACCCGGGCGGAGAACGGATCATCACTGGATCCGACGGTTCGGCCTACTACACTCCTACGCACTACCAGACCTATATCGTCATGGAGGCCGGCAGATGAGCGCACCGTCGTGGTGGACCGACTCACCCCCTTGGGCGCACGTCATCCCCAGCGATGCACCAACATCACCAAAGGAGGCCTTGCCACCGAGCGGCTCCATCTTCGTCGCCAGAATGCAGGGCCAGGACATGCTCGACGCGGACGGCGTCTTCACACAATTTTACGAGCACCTGCGACTGCCGGACTACTTCGGCTGGAACTGGGACGCATTGAACGACTGCCTGTCCGATCTCCACTGGATCACGGCCAGGCGGTACCTCTTGATCGTGGATGACTCCGAGTACCTTCTCTCCCAGAGCCCTGACGAGCGCCCGATACTCCTTCGCATCCTACTCAAGTCCGCTGAGCATTGGGCCCGGAAACCCGACTTCCCGGGCCAGCCGAAAAGTGTACTCCGCACGATTTTCCTATGCCGCCCCGATCTGAGCCCGGAGCTGCAGGAGGAGTTTTCTCGCATCCAGGACATGGCATAAGACTGGCGAAAACAACAGATACCCGGCCGGCAGGCCTTCACGAAACTGCCCCTCCGCGGATACAGCGCTGCCGGAGATTTACCGCTTGCCGCGGCCCTCCGCATCTACGAACGGCTCGTACACCCGCCACGCGGCACTCGCCGGAAGAAGACGCGCTGCCGCCCCACCCGCTGGAACAAGCTCGCTCAATCATCATGCGCGAGACGGTTCTGCTGACCCACCGCGGTGACGAGGGTGGAGGAGACGTGGGCCAGGCCGGGGTCGGCAGCAAGGAAGAACGTCTCGACTCCGGCCAACTCGTAGTTCATGCGGGCCATCGGCATCTCGTACTCCAGGTCGTGCACGCCGCGCACTCCACGGATGACGACGTCGATTCCGGCTCGGCGGCAGTAGTCGACCAGCAGACCGCCGGTGTGGGAGTCGACCGTGACGTTGCTCAAGCCAGTCGCTGCCGCCCGGAGCCGGTTCAGCCGTTCCGCGACGGGGAAGCGGCCGGTCTTGTTCGGATTGAACATCACACAGACGACGACCTCGTCGAACAGGAGGGCAGCACGCCGCAGTACGTCACGGTGCCCTTGTGTGACCGGGTCGAAAGATCCTGGGAAGAGGGCTCTCACGATCGGAAAGAGTAACAAGCGGCCGACGCCGGTAGCGGAGCACCAAGGCAGCCGAACCGCCAAGAGCGGACGTGGCAGGGTGAACGTCCGTCGGGAGGACGGAACAACCCCAACGGCACACGTGAACCCTGGGCCACATTGGGCACGCTGCAACTGCTCCGCCCTTTCCACGGAGCACTACGGGGTGGGCATCTCCCGCGCATGCCCACCCCGATGTGCCGTGTTGGCTTCCCGCCTCACTGGAAGTAGCTGGCCCCCTTCAGGTCGCCGCCCCGGTAGTCACCGCCCGCCTGGCCGACCTTCTGGCCGATCTGCATCAACGCCTGGTGGATCGCCTCGGCGTGCTGGTCCCACTCCTTCTGCTTCAGGACGTACGCCTGGTGGGCCTCGCCCTCCCAGCCCTCGGCGACCCGGGCCACCGCCTTCTTGATGTCGGCCAGGTCGGCCTCCAGCTGCTTCGCCTGGATGCCGAGCTCCGTGGTGATCGCGTCAAGCCCGCCGTACTTGACGGCGAGCTCGTCGAAGTGAACGTTTGCCATGCGTGCCTCGTCTCCTGGTGGTTACGACTGTTCCGGCCGGGCTCAGTAACTGCTGATGGCCGAGTGCTTGCCGCCGTACTGCACATCGATGCTGTTCATGCTCGCCCGGACCTCGTCCTCGAGCCGGTCCTTGTCCTTGCGGTTCGCGCTGATGCCGTCCAGGAAGTCGACGAGGATGCGGCCGATGGCCTGCATGTGCTGGTTGATCTCCGTCTGCTTCTTGTCGAAGGCGTGCGCACCGATACCGCGCCAGTTGGCCTCCATCGTGTCCAGCGTTCCCTGCAGGCGCCTGAGCTGCTTCTGGACGGAGTCGTACTTGTCGACGATCTCCTTCTCCAGGAGCGCGACTTCCTGATCATTGAGCTTCCGGCCATCGGCCATGAGCGGGCTCTCCCTACGTGAGCTGTTGGGCTGTCATTGAGGCGCAGCGAGGACGCCAGTCGTACCTGAGCTGCTCGTGCCGCTCAGGCGTTACGCCGCTTCCGCACGAGCGCGAAGGCCGCGCCGCCGATCACCACGGCTGCGGCGACGGAGCCCGCGACGATCCACATCGGACCGCCGTCGTCCTCGCCGGACCGCGAACTCTTCACGGCCGCCGCCGGCTTGCTGTCCCCGGCGTCCTTCGGGGGCTGCGACGGGGGTGTCGAGGGCTCCTTCTTCGACGAGCCGGAGGCCACCGAGCCCACGCCGGGCGTCTTTTTGTTGGTAATGGGGTCGATGTCCGGGGGGCCCGGGTTTCCCTTGTTCTTCAGCAGGTGCCAGGAAGGGCGGACCAAGCCGTAGCCTAGGTAGTCGCTAGGCTCGTCCTTCGGCCAGCTTCTACTCGCGGTATCGATGAGGACGCGCAGAACTTGGTTGGCGGTCCAGTTGGGATGCTTGGCCCAGATGAGGGCGGCTGAGGCGGAAGCGAGGGCGGTGGCCGCGCTGGTGCCACTACCACCGTCACAGTAAGAGCGGAAGGTCGCGTTGCACCATTGTGGAATATCCAGTCCTGGCGCGGCCAAATCCACGAACTTGCCGAACTCCGAAAATTTTCCTACTTTGCCAGACTTGTCCGCGGCGGAGATTCCGATGGCACTCGGGTATGCGGCGGGATACCCGATGAAGTTCTTCTTTTCTGCTTCATTTCCAACACTGGCGAACAGCAGCTTCCCCTTGGAAGACGCATACTTCACTGCCTCTTCCTCATCTGGGTACATCAGATCAGAACTGATGGACATGCTGATAATTTGTGCCTTGCTATCTGCGGCAGCCCGGATCGCTTCGGCGCTGTCGCTCTCCCTGTTGTCGTTCGCACCTTTGAGGCTGGTGCGCACGGCAACCACTTCGACACCCGGCGCGAGGCCCTTGAGCCCACCCCCCTTGCCGGACCCCGCGATCAACTCCGCCATCGTGGTCCCATGACCGTTATAGTCATCCAGGGCATCACCCCGCATACCCGTGACATCTTTACCAGCATGTACACGCCCTTTGAGTGAAGGGGTCTCGGAAACGCCGCTGTCCACAACCGCGACCGTAATGCCCTCTCCAGTGCTGACCTTCCACATGGCGTCGGCTCGCATGGCTTTCAAGTACCACTGTCTCGATGGAACTTCGTCAGCGGTCGCTGCCGGCGCCAGTCCAACGCACAGAAGAGCAAGCGAACCAACCGCCGAACCCGTAGGGATGACGCGGCGCCGCCTCCTACCCGCTCGCAACGCAGCCCCTCTGCCGTTCCGGCCAAACCCTGACTTCACGCCCAGCACGTCCTTACTCGCCTTTAGTCGACCACTGGCGGAACTTGTCGCCGCCCGTTCGGCAAATGCGTCTCTTCGTCCTCAAGAAGGTAGTCAGGCCGCCGTGTGACATCGCCTTCATCCTCAGACCGACGGCGACTGCCCGCAGAACCACGTACCAGTCCGGTGCCGCCCGGTGTGAATCCGTTCCTGTAACTTTTGGCCGCGCCTGTACGCCCAGTGGGAGTTCCGAGCACACCGTCGGAGTTACGCCCAGCGTGCCGCGGCACCTGGCCCGAACCGATGGGAGTGGCCCCCACAATCCCACGCTGTCCTGGACCACCCCCAGTGCGCGAGTGACCGAAGCCTTCCGTGCCGATCGCCGGACCTCGCGGCGCCCTCGGTCCGACTGACCCGGCTGTCGGCCCCGGGGCGGGTCTGCCGCCGATCACACCATCGGCACGTGGGGTGCCAGTAATGCCCGGAACTCCGGAACGCGGGCTTGGCATGCCCCGTGGCGCTGGCGTGCTCCCCGGCATACCGCGTCCCACCGGCGGTTGCACGGGCGCACTCGGACCGTTGGGCCCTCGCCCGGGGGCCACAGGAGCGGTACGGGCTACCGGCTCCGAGGTACTCCGCCCGGACCGTCCGGTTGGCTCCCCAGTGCCCGGTCGCCCATGCACTGGCAGCGGCGGCTTCTCGCCTCCACCAGGACGGAGCGCCCGGGCGGGCGGGCCGCCCAGCGGCTGCTTGACAGGGCTGCCTCCAGGCAGGGGAAGCGGACCTCCTTGCGTACTTGTTGGGCCGGGATTAGGGGGCGACGAGCTTGGCGATGGCCCAGCAGGCTGCGGCGGCAACGGATCAATGCTGTCGATCTTCGTACCCACTGGCCCCGTGCTACCAGGCCGGTCCGGCGGGGCGAATGGGTCGCGGGCGTCATCGCGTGGGCTGAAGGGGCGGTCCGGTCCCTCAGGTGTCGGCGGCGGCGAGTCGGCGGATGCGTGTGGCACCGGCGGGATAGTGCCTCCGGTACTGGAGGGCGCCGCCTGCGGCACGCTACGAGCGTCACCAGGGCCCCCAGCCTGCGGCCTCGGCACCCCCACATTCGGCATAGCCGAGAACGTAGGCGGCTCCTGAGCCGCCATCTCGTGCTGCGACACCCGGTAGAACGACGCCAACCGGTTCATCTGGTTGATCGCCTCTTGCCGGTGCTTCTCGGCCTTGACGGCGGCCTGGTACTCCTCGTTGCCGTCCGTCCTCTTCGGGCTGGGGATGTCCTCCACCGCCTTGGGGTCCGCGCGGGTGTCCCGCGGCGGCATGGAGCTGCGCACGGAGGCCAGCCCAGCTCCGGCTGACGCGATCTGGGCGCTGGCGATGTCGGCGAAGTCGGAAAGCTGATGTGTCTCCTTCACCAGCTTCTCGCCCCACTTGCGGAACGCCCGTCCGGCCTCGCCCTCCCAGTCCACCCGGTCGATGTGATCGCCGAGCTCGCCGGCCGCCGTCGCGATCGCGTCGCGCGCCTTCTTGAGAGCCTCGCCCGCGCTCTCCAGATCGGCTGGATTTGCCTGCTCGACCAGGTCGATCATGTCGTTGAGGCTGTGTCCTTCGAAGCTCACGGCTACCACCCGAATTCGGACTTGTCGCTGCCATGGCTGTCGCGCCCGTCAGGCTTGCCACCCCGCTCCGGAACAGCCTTCTCCTGCTCACGACTGACCGAAGTCTGAATCGCCCAGAAACGCTGCCGCAGGTCGTCTTCCAGGTTGTCGAAGCCGACGTCCGCGCCATGTACGGCGATGCTCATGGCCTCGATCTGGTCGCCGAGCATCTTGGAGAGCGAGGTGAGCCGCTCGTGTACCTGGTCGTACTGCGCGTACAGGCCGTCGGCCTCGGGGAAGGGGGCGCCCGAGCCGCTGAAGGAGGCTCGGGCGACCTTCTGGCGTCCGACCCTCGACGAACCGCCGTCGGAGCCTTCGAACTCGGTGAGCAGCGTGTCGATGCGCCGCCGGAACTGCTTCAGCGCCTCTAAGCCACGCTTGAGATCGGCGCCTGCCGGTGGCGCTGAACTTCTGTATCCGTCCTCAAGCACGAAGCCCCTCCCCGTCCCCCCGCTCGCCTGCACAAGCGAACACGCGACGGTGCCGGGCCCCGGCGGGCCTCCGCACCGGTCGCGCTCATACCGTCGTCACTCTAGCCACACAAGGAGTGACGTCCAACTAACCTTTGCGACACAGCAGTTGCAAACTGGCCATCGTGGGATGCGTACCGATACCGACTCGCGAGCGTCGATCACCGCCCAGCTCGCGCCATCGGACGTCCGGCCTGGCCGAAGCTCGGGCAACAGCCCGCTCCGCGCCTTCCCGCCATCTGCGACTGCACTGCCGTGGAAGCCCCGGAGGCAACGTCGACGCCGACCGAGTCACTCCTGCGTGCGATGCACACTGCCGTAACCGCCGGGGCGCGGGCAGCGTGTCCGCTACTCAGGCGTCTGAGTAGCCATACTCAGTTTCTCCACGCGCAGCAGCAACGAGGCTCGCGGCAGCGCGGCCGGTCCGGCCCTCATTGGCCGGATGCGAGCGGGCTGGCTCATTCCCCGCGGGGAGCGTGAGTCCCTTGCCCCGTGCGAGGGGGGCGCGAGCGCGGTGCTGTGCCGCCGGGGGCGTCGTACCGCGATCCACCGCCCGCGCAGCGTACGTAACCAGTCAACCAGGCACACGGACTCGGCCTCGGTGGCGTCGAACAGCGCATGGCCCCGCACACCTCCGAAAGAGTTGTGTCGTTGAGCCGGGAGCGAGCCGGAAGTGAGCCGGAAGTGCGTTGCGGGACGACCATCGGCGGCAAGGTGCTGCGGGGACGGGGGAAGGTGCGTCTATGGCGTGGGACGAGTGGGAACGGCTCAAGGCAAAAGCGGCCGCGGGTAGTTCGACGCACATGCGGCTGAACCAGGCCGATGGCGACGCGGGTGCCCCGGGGGCGGCTCCGGGTTCGTACGGTGAGTTGAAGGTGCACAACGACGATCTTTCGAAGGTCGGTGAGCGGGCGTTCCAGTTGTACGACCGGCTCTGGAACAAGGCGCGCGTCGCGATTCCCAGCAGCGACCGCGCCGCGGGCGATCTCACGAGCCAGGGCTTCGCTCTCGGTGGCGGCCTTCAGCACGTGGCGAACCGCTGGGAGGAACAGCTCCGGTCCCTCATGGACGCCTGCGCGCACATCTCGAACCACATGCGCGTGACCAAGAAGCTGCACCAGGACGACGAGCACTTCATCCAGCGGAAGATGAGCAGCATCGACGTCCTCGACGCCGGCTTCAACGACCGGGTGGGCGAGCCCGGCAAGCGGAATCCGGTGTACGGCCCGCAGCCGAGTGAGCGGAAGGACTCCTGATGGATTACGACGCCCTGCGCTGGGCCAACTTCAAGCTGCTCGACGACGCCGTGTCCGACTGGTCGTTGCTGGTGGACCATCTGGAGCGCCTGGAGCGCGACGCGGGGGTCGGTTTGCGGGGCGCGGCGAACAGGGCGAACTGGGCCGGTGTCAACGCCACCGTCTCGCGGGAGTTCATCGGCAAGACGGCCGGCGAGTTCAAGGACGCGCATGCGCAGGCGAAGTCCATCCACCGGATCCTCAGCGACACGCGCGACGAGCTGAAGCGGCACCACCGTCGCCTTGAGGAGGCCGTCGAGCGGGGCCTGAAGAAGAACCTGACCGTCACTGCCACGGGTGGCGGCGGCTTCACCGTCAGTATGAACGTCCATCCGGACCGCGCCGGGAAGGGGAACTCCGTTCCGGGGCACGGTGAACGCGACGTGACCGCCCTGCGGGACGAGGTGCAGCGCATCCTCGACGAGGCGACGGAGAGCGACAGCACCGCGAGCAAGGTGCTCAAGGCGATCGCCGACCAGAGCAGGTACGGGTTCTCCGCGGTCACGTACAAGGACCGGGACAGCGCGGTCGCGGCGGTGGAGAAGGCGGACGAGCTGTCGAAGCTGGCCGGGAAGGATCCGGGGGACCTGACGGCCGGGGAGTTCGACAGGCTCACCTCCGGGCTGAAGGAGTACGCGAAGGACCCGCTGTTCGCGGACCGCTTCGCCTCGCGGCTCGGTGCGAAGGGGACCTTGGAGTTCTGGTTCGGGATCAACGAACCGGGGGCCAATCCGGACCTGGGGGATGCGCGGCGCGAACGGTTCGACGACCTGCAGAAGCACTTGAGTCTTACGTTGGCCACGGCCAGCCAGAGCGATTCCGCGGGTATGGCCGACTGGAAGCGGCAGATCGTCGACCAGGGGGGACAGCCGGTGCGGACGCCCAGTGGTCCGCTCGGTTTCCAGGTGATGAGCAATCTGATGCGGTGGGGGGACTTTGACGACGACTTTCTTCGGCAGTACGGGTCGTCGCTCATGGACACCGAGAAGAAGATGACCAGCGGCGGCACGCACGGGGCGTGGCGGCATACGCCCAACTCCCCCTACCTCAACCGCACGGGCAGCGACCCGGGCTGGGATCCGCTGGCCGGTTATCTGAAGGGCCTGTCCAACAGCCCGGACGCGGCGACGAGCTTCTTCAACGACTCGTTCACCTCGAAGCGCGACGGGGACGACCGGTCGCTGTCGAACTTCCACTACCTCTTCGAGGAGCGCGACTGGCCGGTCGAACGGACGGACGACGGCGAAACCAGCATCACGGGCCGCAACAACTTGGCCCTGGCCCTGGAGGCCGCCACGACCGGGCATCCCGCGGGTGAGCTGCCCACGGCTGATACGCCGCCCCATAACGCGGACCAGGCCAGGCTCATGGAAAACGTGGTCGCCTCGATCTCTGAGGACACCACCCGCCTCACAGATCACAGCTATATGTCGGACAGTATGGGGCGGATGGCTTCCGAATATCTGCCGGACATCAACCGGGCGATGACGGACGATCCAGAGGCGGACACGCGCCGCCTGTTCCCCGTCGTAGGCACAGATGCCGAGTTCAGCCACAGGGACGTGACTCGGTTCCTCTTCACGATCGGCCAGAACAACGAGGGGTACGCCGCCGTGGAAGTGGGCCAGAAAGCCTATATGGGTAGCTTGATGGCTTACCACCTCGATCCCGAACTGCCGAAGGAATTGCGTTACACCGAGAATCCCCAGTTCGTCGTGGAACAAGTGGCTGAGCGGTCGGGTGAGGTCGCCGGAACTCTGGCGCAGGGACGCGCGGAGGCCGTCGCCGGGGAAGCGGCGGAGAAGGACCAGGCTTACGAGAAGTCCGTGGCCCAGTGGAAGAACGGGATTTCAGGAGGGATCGGGACGGGCATCGGCGTGGCGACCTCGTACGTCGTCAGCCCGGTTGGCGGGGCGGTGATCGGTGGGGTTGCACAGACGGTGAGCGGGGGCGTCCTGGAGTCGCTCTTCAGTGACGCCGAGGGGAAGGCCAAGAGCAACGCCGGGCTCATCATGGGCGAGAAATGGGAAAGCGGCATGGACGACAACACCAAGTACGCGAAGGAGGCGGCACGGATCGCAATCAAGGAACATCAGAGAACTGATCTCCCGGACGCCGGTGAATGGGCGCGCGCTGCCGCACAAGAAGGTTACAGAGGTTCCGAGTCCAGCGTTCAGGGGATGGCCCCAGATCTTGAGACCGATCTCTAGTGCGGCCCATTCGATGAGAGAAGGAATCTGACCCTTGAGATATGTTGACGCCTGGCCATTTCGGCATCGCAGATGCCTCCCCTTCTGGGTGGCGGCCATCACCGCAGGAGCCATGCTGACAAGCTGCTCGAGCGACAAGGAAAAGGAACGGGACTATCCACTCCCGCATGCCTTGTGTGATGTTGACGTGAAGCCGGCCCTGCTGAAGCCCTTCCTTCCCGCAGGGGACAAGATCTCCACGCGTCGGGTGAATCCCGATGGAGGCACCGAGCGTTGTCAGGTCATCGTGGACGGCACATACGCCCTTTTCGCAAGCCGGATCTGGTGGGGAGGCGGGGGCGGCCTGGTCGGCGTCGGTTCTGTCCACGCGCAAGTAGAGCCCGAAGAGGCCAAAGGCGGCGACAAGTATCTCTACTCCGGCACCGGAGCCGTGGGAAAGCCAAAGGCCTGCACCGACCCGAAGCACCCACAGCAGGATCTGTACACCGTCATCCAGGTGTTCACGAAAGGGCATGACGACGTACCCGCGATGAAGAAGCTGATCACGGAGTACACCAACACCGTTGAAGGGACGGCGCGGTGGTGCACGCCCAAAGGGCGGACGCGGTAGCGGCTCAAGCCCCTGAGCGGCGCCGTCGCGCGTCCCTCACTGCCACCCCCACCCCACCCAACCCCGCCACCACAACCCCCGTCCCCACCGCCACATACGCCGCGATGCGGGCCGTGCGTTCCGTGGGGGATTCGCCTGTCTGGAGTTCCGCCGCGGTGGGGGCCTTCGCTCGGGTGAGGCCTTCTCGGGGGGTGGGTCGTTCGATCGGGTGGTTGTCTTCCGTGAGGGCGCGGACCGGGTCGACCACGCCCCAGCCGACCAGGCGGTCGTGGCCCGCGATGGAGCGTTCCGCTGTCTGCTGGATCTGGGCGGTGACCTGGCGCGGCGTCCAGCGGGGGTGCTTGGCCTTGATGAGGGCCGCGAGGCCGGCGACGTACGGGGCGGCGAAGCTGGTGCCGTTGTCGGCGCAGTGCCCGCCCCCGGGCACCGTGGAGATCATGTCGACGCCGGGCGCGGCGACGTCCACGAAGTCGCCGGACTGGGAGAAGGGGGCGCGTTCGTTGTTGCGGTCGGAGGCGGCGACCGCGAGGACACCCTCGTAGGAGGCGGGGTAGGTGGGTTTGACGTTGCCGCCCAGGCCGCCGTTGCCCGCGGAGGCGACGATCACGACGTTGCGCGCCAGGGCCCTGTTCACCGCCTGCTGGAGTCGGGGGGCCGGTCTCACCGCGTTCGCCGTGTCCTGGGAGATGTTGATGACCTGCGCCCCCTTGGCCACCGCGTAGTCGATGGACTGCGCGAGGGTGTCGGTCGTTCCGTGGCCCTCCGCGTCGTTCTGCTGGATGGGGATGATCGTCGCGTCGGGGGCGAGGCCCACGAACCCCGTGCCCTCGGCCGGACGCGCCGCGATGATGCCCGCCACGCGCGTGCCGTGGCCGACGGTGTCCGTGGTCCCGTCCGGCTCGCCCCGGTCGATCTTGTTGCCGTTGTCGTCCTTGAGGTCCCGGGGCAGGAAGTTGCGGCCGCGCGACACGTCGACGGCCCGCTTGAGCTGCGGGTTCTTGACGTCCACCCCGGTGTCGATCACCGCCACGCGCACCCCCGCTCCCGTGGACTGGCGCCAGAGCTCGTCGAGGAGGACGCGCTGGAGCGCCCAGGGGCGGCCGGCGTACTTCTTGGACGGGAAGGTGCACTGGTCCGTGGCCGAGGGCTCCGCGGCGGCGGGTGCGGCCGTCACCACCGTCACCGCCGTCACCACCGTCACAGCCAGGGCCGCGGCCGTGACCGTCGCCGTTGCCGTTCCCGTTCGCGTTGCCGTTCCCGTGGCCGTTGTCGTCACCGCGGCGACCGCCGTCCTCCGGGGCCGCGGGAAAGACCTGTGCCGGTCAGAAGACCTGCCAGGAGACCTGTCAGAAGGCCGGTCAGAAGACCTGTAGGGCATCGTGGCCTCCTTACGAGCCTTGCGGCTGGCGTGCCGCCGCCGTCGACAGCCGGGGGCCGGTGGGCAGGAACATGGACCAGTCCGCGGGCACGCGCCCGACCTCCGCGTCCCCGTACCCGAGGCGGGTTTGGGCCTGCTGGGCCTCTTGTTGCTGCTGTTTCCGCTGCTTGGCGGAGATGCCGATCCCCGCGTCGTCCGTCGCGCTGTCGCTGTTGGACTGCATCGCGTACCGCAGGCCGGTGTCGGTCACCAGGAACAGGCCGCCGGACGTGGTGTCCGTACCGGTGAACTGGCGGTAGAGTCGCCCCGATCCGGGCGTGACGTACGCGCTGGAGGAGCCGGTGGGCAGCGGCGCGGGGAAGTCCTCGCCCGCCCAGGTGCTCAGTGTGGTCCTGCCGTTGTCGGGGTCGACGTGGCGCAGGACGTTGCAGACGGTGTTGCGGGCGCCGCGCCCGGCGGAGGCCTCGTTGGCCGGCTTCGGGGTCTCGCTCGGCCACCTGTACTCCGCCCCGAACCGCTCGGGGTCGGGGCTGAAGGCGCCGGAGCTGACGTTGCGGGCGATGCCGTTCTGCCCCAGGCCGACCAGGTCCCTGCTGGCGAGCAGCAGGTGCGCGGTGAAGTCGGACACCGGCGCGACGCGGCCGGGCAGGACCACGTAGTGCCGCATCCGGTCCCCGTCGCGTGCGCGCAGGACCATGCCCACCTTGTTCACGGCGGAGTCCTTCAGGCTCTTCACCCGGGCGTCGCTGCCGGGGACGCCGTCCACCTTCGGGAAGCGGACGCGGTCGCCGCGGTGCAGCGTCGACAGCCACTCCCGGGAGACCCGCTGCGGCTCGCTGCCGGACCTGACCAGGGTGCGCAGCAGGTGGTCGTCCGTGGCGGACACGCGGTACGCGCGGCCGTGCGCGTCGACGACGTAGCGGGTCCTGTCGGGGCCGACGACGTACAGCAGCTCGCCCCCGCGCAGCCGTTCGCGGCCGTCCGTCCGTTCCTGCTCGCGCTCCGCGAGGACGAAGGCGGCCTTCTGGATGGACCGGCCGCCCTGGACGGGCCGCTCGCACACCGCCCACCGCTTGGCGGAGGCGGCCTCGTCCGCGGAGGGGAGGCGGTCGGGGGCGTAGGGGATGCCGATGGTGGCGCCGTGCGGGATCTTCCCGTTGTCGAGGACGGACTCGTCGACCTTGATGACGTCGCCCTTGCCGGCGTCGAGCAGGAGCTTCGCCGAGGCCATGTTGAGGACCGGGTGCAGTTGGCGCTTGCCGTCGGTCTTGAGCACGACGTACCGGGTGGTGGACTTGCTCGCGATGATCACGTGCTCCTTCGGCTCGTCCCAGCCGGGCTTGGCCGCCGGTCTGAGCATGCCCCAGGCACCGAAGACCGCGAGGACGACCACGCCGACGACGACTCCGGGCAGCACCGCGCGCAGCGGGCGCGGCGCTCCTTCCTCCGAGCCCACGGGCGCGGACTGGAGGAAGGCCGCGAGCGTACGGCGCTTCGCGAAGGTGTAGGCGTTGAGTTCGTCGCGCCGCGATGCCATGGGCGTCCGTGTCCCCCTTGTCGACGCGGGGGCCGCTGTCCCCGCCGCTCCGTTGTCAGACCGAGCCCCTACTATGCCTGTTGTGTAGTCACACGTGTGGGGTGGGTTAGGTCCGGGGGCCTCAAGGGCCGCCCCGGACAGGGCAATTCGGGAGATACACGGGGTGGGGATGATGGCTTCCGCGGTACGTGCACGGGTACGGAGGCGGCCTGGACCCGCGTCGGGGAGTTCCGCCGGCGCCGGCGAGCCGGACGCGCGGCGGCCCGGCGGGGGCGCCGGGGCGGGCGTGTCCCCCCGCCTGCGGGGCGGTGCGGCCCAGGTGGGGCCGTTCCGTCTGCAACGGATCGTCCTGCTGGAGGTCGCCGCCGCTCTCCTGCTGGTCGGCTGGGTGGTGGGCCTGTCACTCCTGGTCCCCGCCGCCGTCGTCGCGGCGGGGCTCGTGCTGCTCGCCGCCGGCCGCCGCCGCGGCCGTTCGCTGCCCGAACTGTGGGGCGCGCGGCGGGGGTTGCGCGCACGCCTGCGGTACGCGGCCACGCGCACGGCCCCGCCGGGGACGGACCCGGCCTTCGCTCCGGCCCTGGAGTGCGATCCGGCGCTGCGGACGTACACCCACCGCGGCCGTGACCGGCGCGAGGTCGGGATGGTGGGCGACGGCACGTTCCTGACCGTCGTCCTCCAGGTCGAGGCGGACGGGGCCGCGGTGCGGTTCGAGCGCGGCAGACAGTTCCTGCCCCTGGGTCTGGTCCGGGCCGCACTGGAGGTGGACGGCATCCGCCTGGAGTCCGCGCAGGTGGTGCTGCACACGCAGCCCGCGCCCGCGCTGCACCTGCCGCAGCAGTCCGTGGCCGTCAGCAACTACGCGCCGCTGCAGGCGCGGTCGGGTGCGCCGTCCGTGCGCATCACGTGGATCGCCCTGAAGCTCGACCCCGAGCTGTGCCCGGAGGCCGTGGCGGCGCGCGGGGGCGGCCTTGCGGGCGCCCAGAAGTGCGCGGTGCGCGTGGCCGACCAGTTGGCGAGCCGGCTGCGCGGCGAGGGGTTCCGGGCCACGGTGCTTTCGGAGGAGGAGGTGGCGGCCGCCCTGGCCACGTCGGCGTGCGCCAACCCGCTGGTGACCGCTCAGTCCGGACGTGCCGAACCCCCGGAGCGGCGTACGGAGGAGACCGCCCGCGCGTGGCGCTGCGACAACCGGCGGCACACCACCTACTGGGTGCGGCGCTGGCCCCGGTTGACGGACACCGGCGCACCGGCGCTCGCCCGGGTCGTCGCCCTGCTCACCGCGGTGCCCACGCTCGCCACCACGTTCAGCCTGACGCTGCGGCCGGGCCAGGGGCGGGAGGTGTCGCTGTGCGGCCACGTCCGGGTGACCGGCCGGGGCGACACGGAACTCGTCGCCGCGCGTACCGCGTTGGAACAGGGGGCCCGGCAGGCCGGAGTCGGCCTCCTCCGGCTCGACCGCGAGCAGCTTCCCGGCATGCTCGCCACCCTGCCGCTCGGAGGTGCGCGCTCATGACCACGGTGCCCCCGCCTGCCTCTCCTGCCGCCGCCACCCCGCCCGCGGCGCCGCCCCCTCCGGGGCGACCGGCCCCCGGTGGCCGGGCGCGCGGCGGGTTCGGGCTGCTCGGGCCACGCCACGCACGGCACACGCTCGGCGCCGAGGAGATCGACGAACTCGCCCTGCCCATCGGCGACGACGGCGTCGTCATCGGCGTCGACGCGCAGGAGCGGCCCGCCGTCCTCGGCGTCAACCGGCCCACCGCGCACGACGTCCTTCTCATCGGCGGGCTCTGGACGGCGCAGGTGATCGCCCTCCGGGCCGCCGCCACGGGGGCGCGGGTGGCGGTGGAGACCGGACGGCCGCAGTTCTGGGCCCAGTTGGTGCAGGCCCTCGGGGTGGGGCCGAGCGGGATGGCGGTGCACGACGTGGGGCGGGTGCCTCCCCAGGGGGCCTCGGCGGGGAGCCCGGTGCTCGTGGTGCGGGACTGCGGGATGCGGCCGCCCCGGGGGCGGGTGGTGTCCGGGCCGTGGCAGGCGGTGCTCACCCTCCTTCCGTACGTGAGCCCTGTAGCGCCCCGCCTCATCCGGCAGGCGCGGCTCGTCGGCGTGCAGCGGATCTCCCCCGACGAGGCCACGCAGGTGGGCCGGGTGCTGGGACTGTCGCCGCACGAGGTCGAGTCCCTGCCGACACTGGCCGACGGGGTGACGCTGTGGTGCGGCGAGCGCGACCGGCAGTACGTGGCGACGCGGGCGACCGACGCCGAGAACGGGTTGCTGGGTCCGGCGCGGCGTATGGATTGAGTGAGCTGGATTTGATGGGCGCGGTGGGCGAAGTGGGCTTGGAGAGTGTGGTGGGTGAGATGGGCTGTGTGGGGGCGGTGGGCGTGGTGTAGGCGGTGGGTGTGGTGGGTGCGGTGGTCCAGCTCGTTTGCGGGTCAGTGACCGGTTTGTTCCGCGTCGGGGGAATCGTTGACCACCCTTGAATGAGGGGTGGTTAGGAGCGTGCCGGTCGCGGGGCGGACTGGCCTGCCGTGCTCATGCTTTTGGTGATTAGGCTGGGACGGGGCGCGACGTCAGAACCACGAGTGGGGCGTGCGCGTCCCGCACACGGGGAGAGCCAGGCGGATCGGACGACAGGAACGGTCGCCCCCCACCACGGCACGAGCGTGCTCGAGCACACCAGGAGGCATTGTGAACAGCGATCGGGACGAGATCCGCGGCGGCTGGGACACACCCGTCGACGATCAGTCCGACGCGGAGTCCGCTGCCGAGACCACGGGCGAGTTCACCATCGACTACGCCCCGCCCGCCTGGTACACGCAGAACGCCTCCGGGAGCACCGGCGAGACGTCGTCGACGCCGCCCCCGGTGTCCACGCCGACGCCGCTCGACACCACCGCCGAGTCCGGCAAGCCCGTTCCGTCTGTTCCATCTTTTCCGTCTGCTCCGTCCGCGCCGCCTGTTCCGTCCGATGCGTCTGGCTCGTCGGAGGGTGCCGGGCCCGGTGACGGTGGTGCGGGACAGACACCGGCAGCGGGTGCCGAAGGCGCTGACGCTCCCCTCAGTGTCGTGCCCAAGCTCCCCGTGGGCAGCGGCTTCCAGCCGGACTGGGCGGTGCCGCCGCCTCCCACCGGGCAGCCGTTGATCCCTACCGCCCCCTCTGCTCCCCCGGTCTCCGCCGCTCCTTCCGCCCCTGCGCAGGAGGTCGCGGGCGGCAGCGGTGAGGACGGGGCCGGGCGCTCGGGTGATGTGGAGAGCGGCGCCACCATGCGGTTCTCCGCTGCCGCACTGAAGCGGGAGATGGCCGGGCTCGACGCGGACGCGCGTACGGCAGGGGATGAAGGCACGGCCGAGGCCGCTGTGGCTGCTGGAGCGGAGGCTCGGGCGGAGGCCGGAGCCGGGGCCGGGACGGAGACCGGGGACAAGCCCCGGAGCGAGAGCGAGGCCGCGTCCGCGGCTGAGGCAGAAGCCGGGGTCCCGGCCGCGGTCGAGCCGGAGCGCGGTGAGACGTCCGGTGCCGGAAGCACGGAGGCCGAAGGGACCGATGGGGCTGATGGGGCCGATGGGGCCGATGGGGCCGACGGTGCTGTGAAGGCCGACGCTCCTGCCGTCGAGGCCGGGAGTACGGACGCCGGTCCGGCGGGCGAGGGAGGTTCCGCGGCGGATGCCGGTGGTCCGGTGGCCGAAGCTGCGGCCGACCCCGCCGCGCCCGCTCCCGGTACCGACGCTCCGGCCGCTGCCGACGCGGAGGCCCCGCAGGCCGGGCCCACGACTGCCGACGCATCCGTACGGGGTGAGTCCGTACTGGCAGACGCCGCGCAGGGGGCGGCTCCGCAAACCGACCCCGCGCAGACCAGCCCTGCTCAGGGCGACCCCGCGCAGACCGGCCCCGCGCAGGGCGAGCCCGCGCAGACCGGCCCCGTGCAGAACGACCCCGTACGGACCGACTCCGTACAGGGAACCCCCGCCCACGATCTCCCGGCTCCGGACGACGCCGCGCAGAGCGCCGCCCCGCCCGCGTGGACGCCGCCGCCCGCGCCGCAGGGTGGGCTTCCGCCGCTGCCGCCCGCGTTCCAGCCCGCCGCGCCGACGGCCGCGCCGCAGTGGCCCACCCCCGGTCCGGCCGCCACGCCGCCCGCGCAGCCGCCCGCCGAACCGCAGCTCGCCGCGCCGCAGGCATCCGCCGAGCCCCAGGCACCGGTCCAGCCGCAGGCGCCCATCGAGCCCCAGGCGCCCGTCCAGCCCCAGGCACCCGTCCAGCCCCAGGCCCCCGTCGAGCCACAGGCCCCCGCGCCCGCCCCGCAGGGCTGGGCCCCGTCCACCGGCCCCGCCCCGACCACCCCACCGGCCACGCCCGACACCCCGGCCCCCGGCGTGGCGAGCGCGCCCCAGGGCGGGTACGGCTTCCCCACGCCCGACGCGCCCGTGCCGGGGCCCGGCTACGGCTTCCCCGCGCCGGGCGTGCCCAACGCGGGTGCCGCGCAGGCCGGTTACGGATTCCCCCAGGCCACTCCCCCGGCGCCCGCCCCGCAGCAGCCCGCGCAGCAAGCCGCGCAGGCCGCGCCCCCCGTACAGCCCCAGGCGCCCCTGCCCCAGCAGGCACACCAGTCCCCGGCGGCCCAGGCCCAGCAGCCCCAGCCCCAGCAACCACTGCCCCCCGCGCAGCCGCTGCCGCCCGCCCAGCCCCAGCCGTACCCCCAGGCCACCCCCACGGCACAGCCGCCGCAGGCCTCGCACGCCCCCGTCGACCCGCGGGCCGGGACCGCCTGGCCGCAGCCCGTGCGGCACGACCAGCGTGAGCGCACCAACCCGGGGGCCCCGCTCGGGTACACGGCGGCCGTGGAGCTGTCCTCCGACCGGCTGCTGAACAACAAGAAGCAGAAGACAAAGAGCAGCCGGCCCGTCGGCGGGTCCCGGTTCAAGTTCGGCGGCAAGAAGGAGGAGGCCGAGCGGCAGCGGAAGCTGGAGCTCATCCGCACCCCGGTCCTGTCCTGCTACCGCATCGCCGTCATCAGCCTCAAGGGCGGCGTCGGCAAGACCACCACGACGACCGCGCTCGGCTCCACCCTCGCCAGCGAGCGGCAGGACAAGATCCTCGCGATCGACGCCAACCCGGACGCCGGTACGCTCGGCCGCCGCGTCCGGCGCGAGACCGGCGCGACCATCCGCGACCTGGTCCAGGCGATCCCGTACCTCAACTCGTACATGGACATCCGGCGCTTCACCTCGCAGGCGCCGTCCGGCCTGGAGATCATCGCCAACGACGTCGACCCGGCCGTGTCCACGACCTTCAACGACGAGGACTACCGGCGCGCGATCGACGTCCTCGGCAAGCAGTACCCGATCATCCTGACGGACTCCGGCACCGGGCTGCTCTACAGCGCGATGCGCGGGGTGCTCGACCTCGCCGACCAGCTCATCATCATCTCCACACCCTCCGTGGACGGGGCCTCCAGCGCCTCGACGACCCTGGACTGGCTGGCCGCGCACGGGTACGCGGACCTGGTGCAGCGGTCCATCACGGTCATCTCCGGGGTCCGCGAGACCGGGAAGATGATCAAGGTTGAGGACATCGTGGCGCACTTCGAGACCCGGTGCCGGGGGGTCGTCGTCGTCCCCTTCGACGAGCACCTGTCGGCCGGGGCCGAGGTCAACCTCGACATGATGCGGCCGAAGGTGCGGGAGGCGTACTTCACGCTGGCCGCGATGGTGGCCGAGGACTTCACCCGGGCGCAGCAGGCGCAGGGGCTGTGGACCTCGGACGGGAACCCGCCGCCGAGGGTGGCGCCGCCGCTGCCGGGCCAGGGGTACGCCGTCCCGGGGGCGCAGCAGCCGTACGCCGGGCCGCCCGCCCCCGCGCCGGGCGAGCCGGCCCCCGGCCAGGGGGGCGCGCAGGCGCCGTACGCGCCCCCGCAGCAGCCCGGATCCCCGCAGGGGTGGCAGACCCCCGCCCCGCCCCGGACGGCCGTACCGCCCCAGGCAGCCGTGCCGCCGCAGGGTGCCGCGCCGTCCCAGGCATCCGTGCCGCCGCAAGCCGCCGCACCCCCGCAAGGTGCGGCGCCCTATCAGCCGGCCCACCCCACCCCGCCCGAGCACGGAGCCGTCCCGCCGCAGCAAGGGGCCGTCCCGCCGCAGCAGGGCGCCACCCCGCCGCAGGCGCCCGACGCCCCGCAGCAGGCATAGCCCCCGCTCCCCCGTACGGAGCACACGGGCCCGCACCTCCACCGGTGCGGGCCCGTCCGCGTGCGGGGCCGCCGACCGCGGCGCGAGCGGAAGGCGTGGCCCCTGACCGGGCCGTCATCCTCTGGCCTGGGGTGCGTCAGAGGTCTTGACCAATGCGGATGAAATCCCGGTCAACTCGTTATTTCCGCAGGCCACATGGGGTTCACCTGCCGTTGACGCGTGCAGACTGGCGCTGGTAGACACACAGCATCCAGCGGGCACGTACTTGATCGACCAGTCGCACCCACGTCGCACACCAGTCGCACGCCGAGCCCCACCGCCAGCCGCACGCCGAGCCCCACGCCCCCCAGCCGCATCCAGCCGCACCCTGCCGCATCCCGAGCCGTACGCAGCCGCACTCAGAGCCGTACTCAGCCGTACTCAGCCGCAAGCAGCCGCACTCAGTCGCAAGAGCCCTCTCCGCGCGAGCGATGACGCGAGGTCACCGAGCCATGGACACACAGGACCAGCACGGCAGAACCAGGACCACCAGGGCCGCCGGCCCCGGTCACAGCAGCCGCAGCAGCCGCAGCGGCGGCACCCGCCCCGGCGCCGGCCCGCGCGGGTCGCGGCGCGGCCGCTCGCCGCTGCTCCTCGCGGGCGGCGCCCTCGCCGCGCTCGGCCTCACCGCCGGGCTCGCGACACCGCTCAACCCGGCCCCCCGGCAGGCCGAGGCCAAGGCCGACGGGAAGAAGACCCTCACGGTCGCCGTCGCGCAGAGCGTCGACTCGCTGAGCCCGTTCCTGGCGCAGCGGCTGCTCAGCACCAGCATCCACCGGCTGACGTACGAGTACCTGACGAATTACGACGTCAAGGACGCCCGCGCGATCCCGGGCTTCGCCACGAAATGGGAGCCCTCGGCGGACAAGCTGACCTGGACGTACACCATCCGGTCGGATTCCACGTGGTCGGACGGGAAGAAGGCGACCGCCGAGGACGCCGCCTGGACCTTCAACAAAATCATGTCCAAAGAGGGCACCGCCACCTCGAACTCGAACTTCGTCGCGAATTTCAGGAAGGTGACGGCGCCGTCGCCCACGAAGCTCGTGATCGAGCTGAAGAAGCCGCAGTCCACCATGGCCGCGCTGGACGTCCCCATCGTGCCCCGGCACGTCTGGGAGAAGGTCGACGACATCTCGAAGCACAACAACGACAAGGACTTCCCGGTCGTCGGCAACGGGCCCTTCGTCCTCACCGACTTCAAGGTCGACCAGTACGTGAAGCTGAAGGCCAACAAGAAGTTCTGGCGCGGGGCGCCGAAGTTCGACGAGCTGGTCTTCAAGACGTACAAGGACCAGGACGCCGCTGTCGCCGCCCTCAAGAAGGGCGAGGTCTCCTTCGTCGCCGGGCAGCCCGCGCTCACGCCCGCGCAGGCCAACGGGCTGAAGGGTGAGCCCGACGTCAAGGTGAACAACGGCCCGGGGCGGCGGTTCTTCGCCATCGCCACGAACCCGGGGGCGCGCACCCGGGACGGCGAGAAGTTCGGCGACGGCCACCCGGCGCTGCTGGACAAGCGGGTCCGCCAGGCGCTGTTCCTCTCCGTCGACCGCGAGACGATCGTCGACAAGGTCTTCCAGGGCAACGCCGTCGAGGGCGCCGGTTACATCCCGCCGCGCTTCTCCGACTACGCCTGGAAGCCGTCCGCGGAGCAGGAACTGGCGTACGACCCGAAGCGGGCGGCGAAGCTCCTCGACGACGCCGGGTACAAGAAGAACGGTGACGGCAAGCGCGTCGGCAAGGACGGCAGACCGCTCGACTTCCGCATTCTCTGCCACGCCACCGACCCGAACGACAAGGCCGTCGGGAAATACCTGAAGGAGTGGTGGGGCGACCTCGGCATCGGGCTGAAGGTGAACTGCCTCGACGACGTGTCGGTGCCCTGGTACGCCGGGGAGTACGACCTCGCGTTCGACGGCTGGTCGGTGAATCCGGACCCGGACTTCGTGCTCGGCATCCACACCTGCGCCGCCCTTCCCGAGAAGGCGAAGGAGAGCGCCGCCACCGACAACTTCATCTGCGACAAGAAGTACGACGAGCTGTACGAGAAGCAGCTCGCCGAGTACGACCCGGTCAAACGCGCCGCGATCGTCAAGCAGATGCAGTCCTGGCTGTACGACTCGGGCTACATGAACGTGATCGCGTATCCGAACGCCGTGGAGGCCTACCGCACCGACCAGATCAAGTCCCTCACCACCATGCCGTCGGCGGCGGGAAACATTTACGGCCAGGACGGCTATTGGAGTTGGTGGTCGGCGACCCCGGCGAGTGGGAAGGGTAATTCCGATGGGGGCGGCTCCACCGGTGTCATCATCGGTATCGCCGTCGCCGCGGCCGTGCTCGCGGGTGCCGGGGGCCTGATCGTCCTGCGCCGCCGCGCCACCGCGGACGACCGCGAATAGCCGCGGTCGAAACCGGTACGACGGCCGAGGCCCGGGCGGCCGAGGCCGCGGGAACCACGACCGCACGAGCCACGACCGCACGAGCCACGACCGCACGAGCAAGAGCCGGAACAGCCGAGACCGCGGCGGCCAGGAGCGGAGCGGCGGGGCCCCGGGAGCCACCGGGCCCCGTGCCCCGGACAGCCGGCCCCGGACAGCCGGGCCCCGACCCGAACAGCCGAGTGGGCGGGCGAGTGAGCGAAGGAGCGCGCATGACGAACGACGACTCACCAGGCCGCGAGTAGCCCATGGCCGCGGCAGACAACAATCCGGCGGCCGTCCTCGCCGCCGAGGCCGAGGCCGCGGGGCCCGGCGGGCCCGCCGCACCGGCCGGCCCGCGGGGCCGCGGCCCCCGGGGGCGTGACACGACCGCCTATCTGAGGTACGCCGGGGGCAAGCTCGGCGGCGCCCTCGTCTCGATGTTCGCGGTGCTGGTGACGAGCTTCTTCCTGTTCCGCCTCATCCCCGGCGACCCGGTGAAGCAGATGACCGGCGGACGCCGCGTCTCGGCCGAGCAACTGGCCGCGATGCGGCAGGAGTTCGGGCTCGACGACCCGGTGTGGAAGCAGTTCACGGACTACGTGGGCAACGTCCTCACCGGCGACTTCGGCACCTCGTACCAGTTCCACGCGCCGGTCATGGACAAGATCACCGAGGCGCTCGGGCCGACGCTGTGGCTCACCGGGACGGCGTACGTCCTCTACACGGTCATCGGCATCTGGCTGGGCACGCGCACGGCGTGGCGCAACGGCCGCCTCGGGGACCGGTTCCACACCGGGCTCGCCCTGACCCTGTACTCCGTGCCGTCGTTCTGGCTGGGGCTGCTGCTCATCATCACCTTCTCGGTGGGCGCCGGGCCGCTGCCGGGGCTCTTCCCGACGGGCGGCATGGAGAGCGGCGACGAGACCGGGTTCGCGTACGTCCTCGACGTGGCGCACCACATGATCCTGCCGGTGCTGACCCTGGTCGCCGTGGGCTACGCGCAGACGCTGCTGGTCATGCGGTCCTCGCTCCTGGACGAGATGGGCGGCGACTACCTGACGACCGCGCGGGCCAAGGGGCTCCGCGACGACCTGGTGCGCCGCCGGCACGCCGTGCCGAACGCGCTGCTGCCCACGGTCACGCTGATGTTCGTGAACCTGGGCACGGTCGTGGCGGGCGCGATCCTCGTCGAGACCGTCTTCTCCTGGCCGGGGCTCGGCGGGCTGTTCTACCAGGCCCTGAGCGTGCCCGACCTGCCGCTCGTGCAGGGTCTCTTCTTCGTGTTCGCCGCCGCGGTGATCCTCATGAACACCGTGGCCGACGTGATCTATCCGCTGTTCGACCCGAGGGTGGGCCGATGACGACCGACACCGCGGCCACGGCCGCGACACCGGCCGCGGCCAAGAGCCCGCGCGCCCTCGCCCGGGCGCGCCGGCGGCACTCCGCGGTCCGCTTCTGGCGGGCGTACCGGACGCACAAGGCCGGACTCTTCGGGCTCGGCACGCTGGTCGTGATCGCGCTGGCGGCGCTGTTCGCGCCGCTGCTGGTCGGCGCCGACGCGCAGAGCGTGACCGACGCGCCCGGCGAGGCCATGCGGGCGCCGACCGCCGAGTTCCCGCTGGGCACCGACCAGTTCGGGCGCGACCTGCTGGCGCTGCTCGTGTGGGGCGCGCGGATCTCGCTGACGGTGGGGCTGCTCGCGGCGTTCCTGTCCGTCGCCATCGGCACGGTCGTCGGCATCACCGCGGGCCACTTCCGCGGCTGGTACGCGACGGTGGTCATGCGGGTCACGGACTGGTTCCTGGTCATGCCGACGCTGGTCCTCGCGATCGCGCTGGCGTCCGTGATGGACCGCTCCCTGTGGACGATCGTCCTGGCCATCGGCGTGACGACGTGGCCGACGACGGCCCGCCTCGTGCGGGCGCAGACCCTCGCCGTGGAGTCGCGCCCGTACATCGAGCGGGCCCGGGCGCTCGGCGGCGGCCACGGCCACATCATGACCCGCCACGTACTGCCCAACGTGATGCCGCTGGTGCTCGCGCAGACCACACTGGTCATCTCCAGCGCCATCCTCACCGAGGCGACCCTCGCCTTCCTCGGGCTCGGCGACCCCACGGTCGTCTCCTGGGGCGGCCTGCTCCAGGACGCCCGCGAGGCGGGCGCGGTGAGCGCGGGCGACTGGTGGTACCTGGCGCCGCCCGGCATCGCCATCGCCGTGGTCGCGCTCGCGTTCACGCTGTGCGGGCGGGCCGTGGAGTCCGTGCTCAACCCCAGGCTGGGAGTGACCCGTTGACCACCGAACACGACGTCACCACGGCCACGGCGCCCGCGTCCGGGCGGGGCGCCGCGCAGCCGCTGCTGGACGTCAGGAACCTCGAAGTGACGTACGCGTCCGGGGCCGCCGCCGTGCGCGGCGTCGACCTGACCGTGGACGCCGGGCAGAAGCTGGGCGTCGCCGGCGAGTCCGGCTGCGGCAAGTCCACCCTCGCCCTCGCCCTGCTGCGGCTGCTGCCCGCCAGGACGCGGGTGACCGGGGAGATCCTGCTCGACGGCGAGGACGTGCTCACGATGAAGTGGGGCCGGGTGCGCGCCGTCCGCTGGGCGGGCGCGTCCGTGGTCTTCCAGGGCGCCATGCACTCGCTGAACGCCGTGCACAAGATCGGCGACCAGATCGCCGAACCGATCCTGCTGCACCGGAAGGCGACCTCGGCGGGCGCCAGGAAGAAGGCCCGCGAGCTGCTCGAACACGTGGGCCTGCCGGGCGCCCGCGCGGACGCGTACCCGCACGAGCTGTCCGGCGGCCAGCGCCAGCGCGTGATGATCGCCATGGCGCTCGCCTGCGACCCGCGCCTGATCATCGCCGACGAGCCGACGACCGCGCTCGACGTGATGATCCAGGCGCAGATCCTGCGCCTGATCGAGCAACTCGTCACCGAGCAGGACCTCGGCCTCATCATGATCAGCCACGACCTGGCGGTGCTCGCGGACACCTGCGACCGGCTCGCGGTGATGTACGCGGGCCGGGTCGTCGAGGAGGGCCCGGCCCGGGACGTGTACGAGCGGGCGCAGCACCCGTACGGCAAGGCCCTGTCGGCGGCGTTCCCGCGCATCGGCGACCCCGCCTCGCGGTTCGCGCCGCGCGGGCTGCCCGGCGACCCGCCGGACCCCTCGGCGCTCCCCTCGGGCTGTACGTTCCACCCCCGCTGCCCGGTGGCCCTCGACGTCTGCGGCACCGAGGACCAGGCGCTGCGCGCGGCGGCCCCGGCCCACCTGGCGGCCTGTGTGCACGTGGGCAGCCCGGTCCCGCCGCAGCAGGCCCCGGCGGCGGGGAAAGCGCCGTGACGGGGCCGCGCACCCTGTTCAGCCCGCCCGTGCCCCCGGCCGCGAGGAGACGCGCATGACCACCGGAGCCACCCTTGAGCCGCCCGCCCCGTCAGCCGCTCCGGCACCGCTGCTCACGGCCGAGCGCCTGCACATCACGTTCCCCGGGCGGCACGGCGCGGCTCCGGCGCGGGCCGTGGACGGCGTGGACCTCGACGTCCGGCCGGGCGAGATCGTGGCGCTCGTCGGCGAGTCCGGCTGCGGCAAGACGACGCTGGCGCGCTCGCTGCTCGGCCTGGTGCCGCCCACCTCCGGCCGGGTCACGTTCGGCGGCAGGCCCCTCGACTACCGGGGCCGCGCCCTGAAGGCGTACCGCAAACGCGTCCAGCTCGTGCTCCAGGACCCGAGCGGCTCGCTCAACCCCCGGCACACGGTGTACGACGCGGTCGCGGAGGGCCTGCGCATCCACCGGTACGGCGGGAACGAGCAGGCGGCCGTCGCCGAGGCCCTGTCACGGGCGGGCCTGCGCCCGCCGGAGCGGTTCTTCCTGCGCTACCCGCACGAGCTGTCCGGCGGCCAGCGCCAGCGCGTCGTCATCGCGGGCGCGCTGGTCCTGGAGCCCGAGCTCATCGTGGCCGACGAGCCGGTGGCCTCCCTCGACGCGTCCGTGCGCGGCGAGATCCTGGCGCTGCTGCTGCGGCTGCGGGACGAGCTCGGCCTGTCCGCGCTCGTCGTCACCCACGACCTGGGGCTCGCCTGGAACATCGCCGACCGGGTGGCCGTCATGTACCTGGGCCGCATCGTCGAGACGGGCGCCGTCGAGCAGGTCCTGACAGCCCCTCAGCACCCGTACACCAAGGCGCTGCTGTCGGTGCTGCCGGAGGCACCGGGCGAGCCGGTGGTGCTCACGGGCGAGCCGCCGGACCCGTCCCGCGTCCCGGCGGGCTGCCGCTTCCACGTCCGCTGCCAGGTCCTGGCGAGCGGCGAGGCGGAGCGGGCCGGGGTCGCACACGACTGCCGTACGAAGGACCTGCCGGTCCTGTCGGGCGGGGGCGGCCCCCAGGTGGCCTGCCACTGGGCCGCGGCGAGCAACCCCGTCGACCCGTCCGGCGTCTGAGGACGGGCCCGCGGGGCGGGGAACCTCAGCGCGACGCGCGCTCGCAGTCCGCGATCAGGGCCCGCGCCTTCTGCACGTCGTCGCCGATGGCGACGAGCAGCGCCTCGACGGACTCGAACTTCGCCTGGCCCCGCACGAACGCCTGGAAGTCCACGGCCACGTGCAGCCCGTACAGGTCGAGGCCCACGCGGTCGATGGCGTAGGCCTCGACCGTGCGCTCGGTGCCGTCGAACTGCGGGTTCGTGCCGACGGAGATCGCCGCGGGCATGGCCTCGCCCTGGGCGTGCAGCCAGCCCGCGTACACGCCGTCGGCGGGGATCGCGGTGTGCGGCAGCGTCTCCACGTTGGCCGTGGGGAAGCCGAGTTCGCGGCCGCGCTGGGCGCCGCGGACGACCACGCCCTCCACCCGGTGCGGGCGGCCGAGGATCTCGCGGGCGCCCGCGACGTCGCCCTCGGCGACGAGCCTGCGGGTCAGCGTCGAGGAGAACGGCGCGCCGCCGCCCGCCTCGCCGCTCACGTACAGGTCGACGACCTCGACGTCGTAGTCGTACGTCTCCCCGAGCTCGGCGAGGACCTGGACGTTGCCCGCGGCGCGGTGGCCGAAGCGGAAGTTGGGGCCCTCGACGACGACCTTGGCGTGCAGCTTGTCGACGAGGACCTTCACCACGAAGTCCGCGGGCGCCAGCTTCGAGAACTCGCTGGTGAAGGGCAGGATCAGCACGGCGTCCACGCCGAGCTCGGCCATCAGCTCGGCGCGCCGGTGGTGCGGGGCGAGCAGCGGCGGGTGGCTGCCGGGGCGCACGACCTCGCTGGGGTGCGGGTCGAAGGTGACGACGACGGAGGGGATGCCCAGGTCCCGGGCGCGCTCGACGGCACGGCCGATGATGAGCTGGTGACCGCGGTGCACACCGTCGTAGGAACCGATGGTGACGACGCTGCGCCCCCAGTCCTGGGGGATGTCCTCCAAGCCACGCCAGCGCTGCACTGTTCTCGCTCCTCGCCGAACCCGTCCGCGTCCCGTACGTGTGTACGTTCCTTTGCCGATTGCGCAGGTCTAAGAGTGCCATGCCGACAGGTTGTCGCCCGCATCGGCCGGGGTGGTGGAACTCACGCCCGCCCGCGGGGCGCTCACACCGACACGGGCACCCCTCCCGCGAGCCCCTCCACCGTGCGGCGCGCGCTGGGGCCGACGAGCGCGGCCCAGTCCTGCGGGGCGTCGGCGATCCAGCGGGCGAGCCGCCCGGCGAACTCCGGCGCGCCCCGCGCGAGGTCCACCAGGACGTGGTCGTAGCGGGTCGCGCCCTCGGGGGTGCGGCCGAGCAGCAGTCCGGCGCGCTGGACGAGATGCCGGTCCCGCTCGGGGTCGCCGCCGCGCCCGGCGACCGCGCGCAGCACCGCCTCGACGACGTCCGGGTCCTGCTCCCGGGCCAGCAGCCGGTCCAGCAGCTCGGCGCGCAGCGGCCGTGACACCTCCCCGCCGGGCGCCGCGAACACCGGCGCGAGCGCCCGCCGCACCTCCGTGGGCCCGCTCTGCAGCAACGCGGTGACCAGCGGGAACAGCACGGCTCGTACGTCCGGGCCGTGCTCAAGGAGCAGTTCCACGTACGCGGCGGTGGCGGTGGCGGCCTCCGGGCACTGCTCGACGTGCTCGCGGACGAGACCGGCGATGCGGCGGGCCAGCACGGGCGAGGTGACGTGGGCCAGGTCGCGCAGCAGGTCCCCGGCCGCCGGGTCCGGCCCGCACAGCCGCGCGCGGAACGCGCCGAGCACGGGCTCGGGGTGGGTGGTCAGGGCCGCGGCGAGGGCGCTCGCCGGCAGCCAGGGGTCGCCCTCGGCGAACGCCTTGAGGGCGGTCGGCAGGTGCCGGTCACGGGTGCGCGGGTCGCGCACGAGCAGGGCGAGCGCCGCGCCGTGCAGGGAGGTGTCGCCGGGGCGGGCGAGCAGGGCGTGCGCGGCGTACCGCAGCAGGGCGCGGTCGGCGTCGCCGGTGGCGTGGCGGGCGGTGCGCAGGCCCCAGACCACGGCGGCGACCCGGCGGGCGGCCCTCTCGTCGTGCGCCCAGCGGTCGACGGCGCGGCACATCGCGGACGGCTCGTCCTCGGCGAGCGCACCGAGCAGTTCGTCGGCCCGGGTGTGCGCGCAGTCGGCCAGGGCCTCGGTGAGGTCGTCGATGGCGCGGTGGCGGTGGGTGTGCAGCAGGGCCTGCGCGGCGGAGGCGACGGTGGCGTCCGGGGTCGCCCGCAGCGGGCTCTCGTCGGTGAACCAGCGGGTCAGGTGGGGCTGGACGGCGGCGGGCTCGGCGGCGAGGCGCTCGGCCACGGCGTCCAGGACGCGGCCCTCGGTGCCGGGCGGGCCGTCGTGGGGCACCACGGCCCGCAGCAGGTCGTAGCGGTCCTCCTCGGGCAGCGGGAGGGCCATCCAGAACTCCGGCGGGAACGGGCACCGCGCGGCGAGCCGGTGGAGCACGTCCAGGTAGGGGCGCGCGTCCGGGACCCGCGTCAGGACCTCGCCCACGAGGCGCCGGGCCCACCACCGGGCGTCCGCCCTGGGGTCCTCCCCGGCGGGCGTGCGCTCCTGGTCCCCGTCTGCCGGCCCGGCCCCCTGGATGGAGACCTCCTCCGCCGTGCGGGACGCCGTGGGGAACGCCGCGCGGGACGCGGTGCGGGACCCCGAGCGGGACGTCCGGCCGCGGTCCGGTCCGGGCGCGTCGAGCACCTCCATGGCTTCCGCCAGGCGTCCCAGGCGCGCCGCGAGCTCCGCCGTCCCGCGCTGCCGCTCCAGGAGCAGCAGCGCCTTGAGGACGGGGCCGACGCGGTGGCGGGGCACCGGCAGGGCGCGGCCGAGGGGCGGGCCGGCGTCGGCGCCGTCGGCGTACCGGTGCACCAGAGACGTCAGCGCGCCGTCCACGTCCAGGTGGATGCCCTGGAGCCAGTCGGCGACCTCCTCGTGGGCGAAGCGGTAGCCGGGGCCCGCGGGCACCAGCAGGCCCTCCGCGAGGACCGCCGGGGCCCAGCCCGCGCAGCCGTCCCGGCCGGGCAGGGCGCCCCAGGGGAACACCTCCTCGAACACGGCCCGGTCCAGCTCCCCCTGCCCGGGCCCCAGGCACCGCCGCGCCGCCTCGTGGACCTGCCCGGCCACCCGCGCCGCGAGGCGCCGTACGGCGGTGCCGCGCAGGCCGTTCGCCGCCGCGAGCCGGGCGGCGACACGCAGGCACGTCAGGTCCAGGTACGCGGCGAGGACCTCCTCGCGGCCGGGCCGTCCTGCGGGCGCGGCGGGCAGCGCGGCACGCACCTCGGACAGCAGCCGCAGCGCGAGCGGGTGGCGGGCGTCGGCGGGGTCGAGGGCGTCGTCCGGGAGGCCGTACCGCGCGCGGGCCAGGCCCGCCTCCGCCTCGGTCAGCTCGCCGAGCCGTACGCAGCCGGGCAGCGCCTCCCCCAGGACGTGCGCGACGCCGGCGCCGTCCTGCCGCCCGGCGTGCAGCAGCGCGGCGGGGAAGTGCGCCCCGGCCTCCTGCCAGTACTCGGCGCGGCAGGCGACGACCAGCCGCGTGCCGGTCTCCCGCAGCCATCCGGCCGTGCCCGAGCTCCACCCGGCGAGCCGGTGGGCGAGCACGGGCGGCATCTCCTCGGGCCCGTCGAGCAGCAGGAGCAGCGGCCGCCCGGCGTCCCGGACGAGGCGGGCGACGCGCCCGGCCGAGATGTCGCCGAGCCCCTCCCCCGCCGTGCCCGCGGCGCACGACGCGCCGAGGATGCGCCCGGCCCGCTCCAGGGCGCGCGCCACCGCGTCGGCCACGGAGGTGTCGGTGTCGCGCAGGTCGGCGCCGCGCAGCCACAGCGTGGGCGCGGGCTCGGGCCCGCGGGCGCGGCGGGCGGCGAGCGCGGCGAGCTCCGTGGTGCGTCCGGTGCCGGGGTCGCCGACGAGGCCGAGGACGTGCGCGGGCCCACCGGTGAAGGCGGTGAACTCCCGTTGCACAGCGGCCCGTTCGACCGGTTGCGGGTCGGGTGCCTGCGGGCCGTCGGAGCCCAGGGAGGTGGCGGTCAGCTGCAGCGCGCCCGCCAGGTTCAGGTCCTCGCCGTACGCGGGCACGGTCGCCGCGTTGCGGGCGAGGAGCGTGGCGAGCGGGCCGCCCGGGTCGGCGGCGGCCACGTCCCGCAGCGGCACCGCGAAGCCGGCGGCGCGGTGCGGGGCGTGCAGGGCGGTGGCGACGACGGCGAGCACCGCGCCGGAGGAGACGTCGAGGACGGGCCCGCCCGCGGCGCCGCCGCCGAGCCGCAGCGCGTCGGCGCCGTCGGTGCCGATGGCCAGCTCAAGGGCGGCGTCCAGGACGTGGAAGCGGTCGGTCGCCGTGTACGTCACCGAGGCGGAGTCCAGGACCCGGGCCTGCCGCCAGCCCCCGGCGGCGACCCGGACGTACGCGCCCACCGGCACGGTGTCGCGCACGGTGACGGGCAGCGGCTTCAGGCCGAGGCCCTCGGTGCGCACCAGCGCGAGGTCGGCCTCCGGCAGGGCCGTCACGGCGTCGGCGGGCACGACGCAGGTGCGCTCGCCCTCGGCGTGCAGCACGATCCGGGCGAGCCCGTCGACCGCCTCGTGGCTGGTGATGACCGTGCCGAGCTCGTCGGCCGCGAACCCGGCGCCGCGCGGGCGCCCGGCCAGGTCGCAGATCCGCACCACGGACCACCGCGGCTCCTGCCAGCGGGCCGCGCCCGTCGTCCCCGCGCCGCGCTCCCGGTCCTCGCCCCGGGCGCGCGGGCCCCGTCCCGCCATGCTCGAACCTCCCCAGCCGGCCCCGTCGCTTTGACCG
Source organism: Streptomyces sp. CC224B (assembly GCF_030010595.1). Classification (NCBI taxonomy): domain Bacteria; kingdom Bacillati; phylum Actinomycetota; class Actinomycetes; order Kitasatosporales; family Streptomycetaceae; genus Streptomyces; species Streptomyces sp. CC224B. The sequence goes on from NZ_JASCXL010000075.1 coordinate 45,199, forward strand.
TAAGTCGACAGTGATCAGCGGGACAGGACGGCAACCGAAAGCGCCCCTCGCGCTCCCCGGATTCACTCCGAGCGCCTGCCCATGGGGGTGAAGATCCGGGCGGGGGGTGGACACACCTTCCGTGGGGAGGGTGTGGAGCGGCGGCCGGCTGTGCGCCGCTCCACGACGCCGCCCGACCCCCCGCGCCGGGGCGCCGGCCCGCGGCCCCCGCCCCCCCGGGCGGGG
>NZ_JASCXL010000076.1:0-44629 GCF_030010595.1 Streptomyces sp. CC224B
GGGCCGCGCCGCGCCGGGCCCCGCCGCCCCCGGCCCCGTCCGCGCCGCGGCCCCCGAGACGTCCGGCCCGAGCGCCGCCGCCCCCACCCCGGCCCGCGACCACGAAAGCAGGACCCCGTGCTGACCGTCGACTTCACCCGCTTCCCGCTCGCCCCGGGGGACCGCGTCCTCGACCTGGGCTGCGGCGCGGGCCGGCACGCCTTCGAGTGCTACCGGCGCGGGGCCCAGGTGGTGGCGCTCGACCGGAACGGCGAGGAGATCCGCGAGGTCGCCAAGTGGTTCGCGGCGATGAAGGAGGCGGGCGAGGCCCCGGCGGGCGCCACGGCCACCGCGATGGAGGGCGATGCGCTCAACCTGCCCTTTCCCGACGCCTCGTTCGACGTCGTGATCATCTCCGAGGTGATGGAGCACATCCCCGACGACAAGGGCGTCCTCGCCGAGATGGTGCGCGTCCTCAAGCCGGGCGGCCGCATCGCGGTGACCGTGCCGCGCTACGGCCCCGAGAAGGTGTGCTGGACGCTCAGCGACGCGTACCACGAGGTCGAGGGCGGCCACATCCGCATCTACAAGGCCGACGAGCTCCTCGGCCGGATGCGTGAGGCGGGCCTCGAGCCCTACGGCACCCACCACGCGCACGCGCTGCACGCGCCGTACTGGTGGCTGAAGTGCGCGTTCGGCGTGGACAACGACAAGGCGCTGCCGGTGCGCGCGTACCACAAGCTCCTCGTCTGGGACATCATGAAGAAGCCGGCCGCGACCAAGCTCGCCGAGCGGGCCCTGAACCCGCTCATCGGCAAGAGCTTCGTGGCGTACGCGACCAAGCCGCACCTGCCGAGCGCCGCCGCCGGTGCCCCCGCCGACGCGAAGGCCGGGGCGTGACGAGTCCCGAGCGCACCGAACACCTCGTCCTGCCCGGTGTCCTGACGGCCGATCAGGCGGCGGCCACGGTCCGCGGCATCCTCGCCGCGCAGCGCCCGGACGGCGCCATCCCCTGGTTCCGCGGCCACCACCTGGACCCCTGGGACCACACTGAGGCCGCGATGGCCCTGGACGCCGCCGGGGAGCACGCGGCGGCCGCCCGCGCCTACGAGTGGCTCGCCCGGCACCAGAACGCGGACGGCTCCTGGTACGCGGCCTACGCCGACGGCGACCCGGACGCCGTCACGGACCGCGGCCGCGAGACCAACTTCTGCGCGTACGTGGCCGTCGGCGTCTGGCACCACTACCTGACCACCGGCGACGAGGTGTTCCTCGACCGCATGTGGCCGGTGGTCGTGGCGGCCGTCGAGTTCGTGCTCGCGCTCCAGCGGCCCGGCGGCCAGATCGGCTGGAAGCGGGAGCCGGACGGCACCCCGGTCACGGACGCGCTCCTGACCGGCTCCTCCTCCATCCACCAGGCCCTGCGCTGCGCCCTCGCCGTCGCCGAGGTGCGCGAGGACCCGCAGCCGGACTGGGAGCTGGCGACCGGCGCCCTGGCGCACGCGATCCGCAGCCACCCCGAGCGGTTCCTCGACAAGGGCCGCTACTCGATGGACTGGTACTACCCGGTCCTCGGCGGAGCCCTGACCGGTCCCGAGGCCACCGCCCGCATCAAGGAGTCCTGGGACCGCTTCGTCGTGCCCGGCCTCGGCGTGCGCTGCGTGGACCCCAACCCCTGGGTCACCGGCGGCGAGAGCGCCGAACTCGCCCTCGCCCTGTGGGCGCTCGGCGAGTCCGACCGCGCCGTGGACATCCTCCGCTCCATCCAGCACCTGCGCGACGAGGCGACCGGCCTGTACTGGACCGGGTACGTCTACGACGACGCGGCCGTGTGGCCCGTGGAGCAGACCACGTGGACGGCGGGCGCGCTGCTGCTCGCGGTGGCCGCGCTCGGCGGCGACGAGGCGACGTGCCGGGTGTTCTCGGGCACGGACCTGCCGGTGGGCCTGGACCCCGACTGCTGCGGGTAGCCCGCGCCGGGCGTCAGTACCTGCGCAGCCGTCCGGCGAGGAAGTGGCCCGCGGCCAGGTAGACGACGGCCGCGAGACCGTAGCCGGCGACCACGCGGGCCCACCGCGCGTCGAACGTGAACAGGTCGTGCGACCAGCCCGCCAGCCAGCGGGCGACGTCGCGCACGAGCTGGACGAGGTCGTTGGCGCGGTTGGCGTCCAGCAGGTCCATGAGGATCCACAGGACGAGGATGAAGGCCATGACGTCCGCGATGACGACGACGACCTTGGCTGCTTCGCTGCTGCGTCGGGCGCGTACGGGGGACATGGGGTACGAGTACCGGGTGAACGGTGGCCGAAACCTGCGAGCCGGCGGCCGGGGCCGCCCGGCGGGCGCCGCGCCCGCTCCACCCGGCGCGCGCCCCAGCGCCTGACGGCACGTCATTAGCCCGCGGTTCACGCGGAGTTAGCGCCTCCATGGGCCGGAGTTCCGCTCGCTGCCCGAGGATCCTGGGCCCGCCCACCGCAGGAGCGCCCGGTGCCCGAACACGCCAGACCGCCGTCCGTCGAAGAGCCCCGCCTGGCCACCCGGCGGCCCGCCGCGCCGCGCCGCCGCCGGCCGCCCCGCCACGTCCTCGCCGCCCTGCCCCTCGCCCTCGCCGGACTGCTCGCCCTGCTGGTGTCCGGCAACGCGCTGCGGCCGTTCGAGAGGATCACCACGATCGACGGGAAGATGGCGTCGAAGTCCGACTTCTTCAAGGACCCCGAGGTGCGGCGGCTGCTGCTCAAGCACGGCATCCGGGTGGAGATCCACCGGCTTGGGTCCCGGGGCATCGCCACCCAGTCGCTGGCCGGGATGGACGTCGCCTTCCCGTCCGGCCAGCCCGCCGCACGGCTGATCATGCAGCGGCAGGAACGCACCGTGAGGTCCGCCCGGCCGTTCGTGACGCCGCTGGTGCTCGGCACCTTCCGGGAGTACGCGCAGACCCTGGCGGCCGCGGGCGTGGCGCGTCCACAGCAGGTCACGGGCGGTGAGGACACCCTCTACTACGACCTCGACATGCGGAAGTTCCTCCGCCTCATCGAGGGGCGCAAGACCTGGAACGGCATCGGCTACGAGAAGCGGTCCGAGCGCAGCAACAGCGGCCGGGTCCTCGTACGGACGTCCAGCGTGTGCGAGTCCAACGCCGCCGGGACCTACCTCAGCATCCTCGCCTTCGTGAAGAACGGGAACCAGCCCCCGGGCACGGAGCCGCGGCGCAAGGGGGCCGCCGCCGGCTCGGGCGACCCCGTGCTCGACGTCGCCGCCGAGGTCAAGCCCCTCATCAACCTCCAGGGCATGGCCGCCGACGAGCAGGCCGACAGCTACTTCTCCGACGAGGGCGAGTCCATCGCGCCCGTCTCCCTCATCTACGAGCACCAGTTCCTCGCCCACCAGGTCGCGCACCGCGAGCGGCACCAGCGGCAGGACACCCGGCGCGTGCTCCTCTACCCCTCGCCGCAGGCCCTCACCGAGCCGCAGCTCATCTCCCTCGGCGAGCACGGGGACCGGCTCATCGACCTCATGGAGACCGACGAGGAGCTGCGGCAGCGCGCCATCGAACTCGGCTTCCGGGTGCGGTTCTCCGGCGAGAACGGCACCAGCGAGCAGCTCAACGCCTATCTGCGCGACCACCGCGTGCAGGTGCCCGTCCCCAACCCCGACCAGACCAAGGCCGACGCGCCCGACCTCGACGCCCTGGAGCGGATCATCAACCACGTCGGCAGCTGCCCGCCCGCCGGGAAGGGCGGCACCTCGTGAGGCGCCGCGCGCTCGCCGCGTGCCTGGTGATCCTCGCCGCCACCCTCGCCGCCTGCTCGGAGGGCAAGGAGCAGCGCACCCTGCGCGTGCTCGCCAGCCCCGAACTCGCCGACATCAAGCCCCTGTTGCGGGACCTGGAGGAGGACACCGGCGTCACCCTCGACGTGGACTTCACGGCCACCGCTGACCTGGACGCCCCGCCGGGCTCCTACGACCTCGCCTGGCCCGCATCCGACCGCTCGTACCTGCTGCGGCTGCGCGAGGAGCGGCGCCGGGTGCCCGAGTCCACCGCCATCATGCGCTCGCCCGTCGTCGTCGGCCTCACCCCCGACGCGGCCCGCCGGATCACCACGGGCAAGCCGCTGACCTGGGCGGACATCGCCGATGCCGCCGCCGAGGGCACCGTGCGGTTCGGCATGCCCGACCCGCGGCGCAGCGACACCGGCCGGGCGGCGCTGGTCGGCGTGGCCACGGCCGCCGCGGGCACGGGCGGCGCGCTGCGCCGCAAGGACGTCTCCTGCGACCGGCTGCGCGGGTTCCGGTCGGGGCAGACGCTCACCGGCGCCAGTTCCCGGGAGCTGATCGACACCTACGTACGCCGTCAGGGCGCCGCCGACGCGCTCATCGCGCACGAGGCGGAGCTGCTCGCGCTCAACGCCCGGGGGAAGCTGAAGGCGCCCCTGACGATCGTGCACCCGGCGGACGGCATGGTCCTGTCGGACTTCCCGCTGCTGCTTCTCGACCCCGCGCGGCACAAGCCGTACCGCGAGGTGGTGGACTGGCTGCGGCGCGACGACGTACAGGAGCGGCTGGCGCGGGCGACGTGGCGGCGGCCGGTCGGCGCGGACGTCCCGCGCCCCCCGGCGCTGCGCGCCCCCATCGGCAACGCGCTCTCCTACCCCGACCAACTGGCCGTCGTGCGGCGGCTGATGGACAACTACGGCGACCCCGGGCGGCGCCGCGCCGGGGACCACGTGGTCTTCCTGCTCGACTTCTCGCCGTCCATGCGGGGCGCGCGGATGGCGGACCTGCGGGCGGCGTTCCGGGGCCTGAGCGGGGCGGACCCGTCGGCGGCGGGCAAGTTCGCGCGGTTCTACCGGGGCGAGCGGATCACCGTCGTACGGTTCGCGGGCCGGGTCCTGGAGCAGCGGACCGTGACCGTGCGCGGCGCCGGCGACCTGCGGCGGCTGAACGACGTCGTGGCGGGCGGCGGCTTCGCCCCGGACACCGCCGTCTGGTCGGCCCTCGACCACGGGTACCGCCTCGCCGCGGACACCGTGCGCGACGGGGACCAAGGGCCCCTGTCGATCGTGCTGATGACGGACGGCGAGAGCAACACCGGCATGTCCTACGGGGAGTTCGTCCGGCGGTACGCGGGGCTCGCGGCCGGCGCGCGGGACGTGCCGACCTTCCCCGTCCCCTTCGGAGAGGCCGACGGGCGGGAGCTGCGGCGCGCCGCCGACGCGACCGGCGGCCGCGTCGTGGACGCGGGCTCCTCCTCCCTCTCCCAGGCCTTCAAGGAGATCCGTGGGTGTCGTTGACAGTCAGTGGTGGGACCTGTGGTGGCCGTGGATGGTCGTGTGGCTGGCGACGGCGGCCTGTTGCGGGGTGCTCCTGCGGTACGTGCTCCTGCGGCTCGGGCTGCCCCGGCGGCGGCGCCCGGGACGGCGCCGGCGCACCTTCCACGGCATGTGCTTCTACCTGCACGAGCAGCGGGTCATGGACCTCTACCAGACCGGCGGGTTCTCGGCGGCCCTGGAGCAGGAGGTCGCCGACCGCACGAACGTGACCTCCGGCGTCGGCCTGTGGGCGAAGGTCACCGGCGGCGTGGGCGGCAAGGCGGGCCGGGACGTCACCAAGGAGCGGTTCACGACGTACGTGCAGCAGAACACGCCCATCACGGTGATAGGGCTGCTGATGGACACCATGCGGCGCGAGGACGCCGTCGTGCACGCCGACCTCACCACCGGCGTGCTCACCCCCAACCGCGCCCTCGCGGACGCCCTGCGCGACAGCGGCGACGACCGGGTGCCGCTCAGCGCGGTGATGGCGGAGTTCGTGTCGGTCACCGGGCGCTTCACGGCGCGCGGCCTGAACGGCGGCGACGTGGTGCTGCGCGCCCGGTACGGCGACGGCTCCCCGCCGGCCCACGTCAAGATCACCTGCGTCGGGGACGGCATCCGCGGGGAGTTCCACGAGGAGGACTACTTCAGCGGCGAGTTCCAGGCGCGCTGCCTGGGCAAGGTGCGCACCTGGAACCGCGAGGCGGGCGAGCTGACGGTGGACCCGGTGGCGATCTTCCGCTGAACCGCGGCGGGCGGCTACGCGACGAGGTCCGCGAGGACGCGCAGCGTGCGCGGGTCCGACGTCAGGACGAGCAGGTCCGTGACCGGCCCCGCGCGCCACGGCTCCAGCCGCTCGGCGATCCGCTCCCGCGGCCCGACCAGGGAGATCTCGTCGGCGAAGGCGTCCGGCACGGCAGCCACAGCCTCCTCGCGCCGCCCCGCGCGGAACAGCTCCTGGATGCGGCGGGCCTCGTCCGCGTACCCCATGCGTGCCATCAGGTCGGCGTGGAAGTTGCGGGACGCGTGCCCCATGCCGCCGATGTAGAAGCCGAGCATGGCCTTCACGGGCGCCAGGCCCTCGGTGACGTCGTCGCAGACCTGGGCGCGGACCAGCGGGGCGACGAGGAAGCCGTCGGGCAGGGCGGTGAGCGCGGTCCCGTAGGCGTCCGGGCGCGTCGGCGACCAGTACAGCGGCAGCCAGCCGTCCGCGATCCGCGTCGTCTGCGCGACGTTCTTCGGCCCCTCGGCGCCGAGCAGCACCGGCAGGTCGGCGCGCAGGGGGTGCGTGATGGGCTTGAGCGGCCTGCCGAGCCCGGTCCCGTCGTCCCCCGCGTACGGCAGCGGGTGGAACCGCCCGTCGAGCGTGACCGGCGCCTCCCGCCGCAGCACCTGCCGTACGACGTCCACGTACTCGCGCGTCGCGGTCAGCGGCGACCTCGGGAACGGCCTGCCGTACCAGCCCTCCACCACCTGCGGCCCCGAGAGGCCGAGCCCGAGGAGGAACCGGCCGCCACAGAGGTGGTCCAGGGTCAGGGCGTGCATGGCGGTGGTGGTGGGGGAGCGGGCGGCCATCTGCGCCACGGCGGTGCCCAGCCGGATGCGCGAGGTGTGCGCGGCGATCCAGGTCAGCGGCGTGAACGCGTCCGAGCCCCAGGCCTCGGCCGTCCACACCGAGGCGTAGCCGAGCCGCTCCGCCTCCTGGGCGAGCGCGAGGTGCCCGGAGCCGGGGCCGCGGCCCCAGTACCCGAGCGCGAGCCCGAGCCGCATGACGCCTCCCGATGACTGACGACCCGTCAGGTGCCGGTCTCCCCGGGACTGTACGCCGGCGGCCCCCCGCCCGGAAGGGCGAGGGGCCGCTGAGGTGGTGAGGCGGAACTCCGGGTCAGCCGCGCTGGATCCCGGTCGTGTCCTGCAGGACGCCGCGGCGGCCGTCCTGCGTCTGCGCCACCAGGCTCTGGCCGCGCTGCTCGACGGCCAGGTACCAGGTGCCCGGCGCCAGCTCGGCGATCGGGGTGGGCGAGCCGTCCTCCGGGTACAGCGGGCGCGGCACCGGCACGGCGAACCAGAACGGCGAGAAGTCCGCCGCGGGCTGCGCCTGCGCGGCGGCCGGCGGCGGCGTGGCCCCGCCACCCTGCGGCTGCCCGCCGAACGACGGCTGCTGCGGCTGCCCCGGCTGCGCGCCGTACGGCTGCGCCGGGGCGCCCGGGTAGCCGTAACCACCGGAGGGCTGGCCGCCGTAGGGCGGCGGCGTCGGCGACTTCGGGCCGCCGGCGAGCGGAGCCTTCAGGGCGGGCACGGCCTGCGCGGCGATGGCGGCGGCTGCGAGGAGCAGGGCGGCGATCAGGCCCAGGATGAGACCGGCACCGGCGTCGGGGGCCTCGGCGCGGCCACCGAAGGGGCCGGAACCTTCGAAGAGGACGTTGTAGGACTGGTCGGTGTCGAACATCGCACCGATCGAGCTCCACGCGGCGGCGACGGCGAAGCCGGTGCCGAACGTCGGGAGGTCCAGGCCCGCCACCTTGCGACCCGGACCCATGGCGCGGCCCAGCACGATGAGCGCGGCACCGATGATGCCGGCCAGGTACACGCTCATCAGAAGGTTGCCGTTGTCCCAGGCGGTGGGGTTCTTGTCGCCATCGCCGTCAAAGGTGTCGAGGAACGAGGCGATGAAGAGCAACACCGCTGCTCCGATCACCACGCCGTCGCCTCGAGTGAGGGAGCGGAAATTCACTTCAGGTCCTTCGTCAGTCGTCTCGTCGTTAGAGGCGTCGCTGTCGCCGTAGTCGCGGTTGTGTCGCGGTGCGCGAAGCGCGGGGGTGGCCCCTCATCGTACGGAGGACACTATCGTCCGTCCGGCCGGGGTGTCTGCTTGAGATAAAGATCGTCACCCAGTGAAGATCTCCCGGTTGCCGTCCCGTGACGGGACGGCAACGGACCCATAAAGACCGCGCGCTTTCACCGGCGCAGAAAACTCGTGATTCCGTCGGAAATGCCGCGGGCCGCCTTCTGGCGCCAGGTTCCGCTCGTGAGCAACGCCTCGTCCTTGGGGTCGCGCATGTTGCCGCACTCGATGAAGACCTTGGGCACCTTGGAGAGGTTGAGGCCGCCGAGGTCGCCGCGGACGTCCAGGCCGGTGCCGCCGCCTACGTAGTTGGAGGGGGCGCTCCCGGTCGCCGCGAGGAACGAGCCCGCCACGCGTTCGCCGAGGTCGCGGGAGGGGCCGACGATGCCCGACGTGTCGGCGGCGCCGCCGCGGACCTTCGCGGGCAGGATGACGTGGAAGCCGCGGTTGCCCACGCCCGAGCCGTCGGCGTGCAGGGAGACGACCGCGTCGGCACGGGCCGCGTTGCCGATGCGGGCGCGTTCGTCGACGCAGGGGCCGAAGGGCCGGTCCCCGTCGTGGGTGAGGCGGACCGTGGCGCCCTCGCGGTGCAGGGCGTCCCGCAGCCGGTGGGCGAGGTCCAGGGTGAACTGGGCCTCGGTATATCCGTTGTCGGTGGATGTGCCGGTGGTGTCGCACTCCTTGGAATGCGTGCCGATGTCCACCTGCCGGTTGATTTCCGCGGTGTGCCGGAAGTTTCCCGAGTTGTGGCCCGGGTCGATCACCACGACCTTGCCCCTGAGCGGACCGGAGGGCGCGGGGCGGCCCGCCGACGAACCCTTGCCGTCGGGTTTTCCGCCCGGTTCGCCGGATTCCGTGTCCGGTTTCTCCGGCGTCCGGCCGGGCGGCGCGGGGGATTCCGACGGGTCCTTCGCGGTCGGCTTCGACGGCGCGTTCCGGTCCGAGCGGCTGGGGGACGGCGGCAGCGTTCTCGCGGCTTTCCCGTCGTCCGTCCCGTCCGTTGCGTCGTGGACGAGATAGCCCGCGAGCGTCGCGGGCGCGAGTACGGCGAGGGAGACCGCGAGCGCCCGGCCGCCGCGGAAGCGGCGGGGCGGGCGGGGCGGCTGGCTGTCCGGACCTACGTACGACACGGGGCGAGCCTATCCGCGGCCGGACCCGGCCACACCGGTTCGGCGCAGGACGCGAAGGGAGTCCGTGACCGAGACCTCGGTGAACTCCCCGGATTCCAGGGCCCGGAGGTAGACGCGGTACGGCGCCTGGCCCGTCCACTCGTCCACCGGGTCGGGGAACACGTCGTGGATGACGAGCAGGCCGCCCTCGGCCACGTGCGGCGCCCACCCCTCGTAGTCGGCGGTGGCGTGCTCGTCCGTGTGCCCGCCGTCGACGAAGACCAGGCCGAGCGGGCTGTTCCAGACCCGCGCCACCTGCGGGGAGCGGCCGACCACCGCGATCACGTACTCCTCCAGGCCCGCCCGGTGCAGCGTCCGCCGGAAGGCCGGCAGCGTGTCCATGCGGCCGACTTCGGGGTCCACCGTCTCCGGGTCGTGGTAGTCCCAGCCCGGCTGCTGCTCCTCGCTGCCCCGGTGGTGGTCGACCGTGATCACACTCACACCGCCCGCGCGGGCGGCGTCGGCGAGCAGCAGCGTGGAGCGCCCGCAGTAGGTGCCGATCTCCAGCAGGGGCAGGCCGAGGCCGGCCGCCTCGCGGGCGGCCGCGTACAGCGCGAGCCCCTCGTGCCGGGGCATGAACCCCTTGGCCGCCTCGAACGCGGCGAGGACCTCCGGCTCAGGTCCCTGCGGGGTGCGCGCGGCGGCGGCCATGGTTCCTCCTGCTGTGCGGGGCGCGTACGGGTCCTCGCGCCGGTGGTGTCCGTACGTACCGGTGGACGGTCCGTCCGTACGCGGTGACGTACGTACGGAACGTACACGGGCCCCGCGCCCCGCCTCAGGCCAGGATCTCGCGGTCGCCGGGCAGCGCCAGGTCGACCTCCACCGGCCCGCCCTCGCCCCGGTACGCCGCCGACGTGGCGCCCGGCGCGTGCCCGGCGGCGGTCGCCGCGAGCACGTACGCGCCGTCGGCCGGGGCCGCGAGGGCGTAGCGCCCCTCTGCGTCGGTGAGCGCGGCGCCCGCCTGGCGGCCGTGCGGGTCGATGAGGGTGACCTTGGCGCGGGCGACCGGCTCCCCGGCGCGGGACAGGACCCGGCCCCGGAAGCCGCCGGTGAGCGCCTCGGTGGCCCGGGCGAGCGCGGCGTCCTCCTCGCTGCTGGCGCGCAGTCGCGTGTGCTGCCCGGCCGCGGTCCGCCGGGCGCCGGGCAGGAACAGCGCGAGCACCAGGCCGATCGCGACCGCGCCGGTGGCGATGAGGAAGGAGGCGCGGAAGCCCTCCATGGTGGGCACGGCGACGGGGCCGACGTGGTCGGCGGTGTTGGCGAGCACCATGCCGATGACGGCGCTGGACACCGACGTGCCGATGGACCGCATCAGGGTGTTGAGGCCGTTGGCCGCGCCCGTCTCGGACGGGTCGACGGCGCCGATGATGAGCGCGGGCAGCGAGGAGTAGGCGAGGCCGATGCCCGCGCCGACCACGACCGCGATGACGACGGTCTGCCAGGCGGCGCTCATCAGGCCGATGCCCGCGCCGTAGCCGACGGCGATGACGAGCAGCCCCAGGATGAGCGTGACCTTCGGCCCGTACGCCGCCGAGAGCCGCGCGTAGAGGGGCGCCGTGACCATCATGGTCAGGCCGAGCGGCGCCACGCACAGGCCCGCCACCACCATGGACTGGCCGAGGCCGTAGCCGGTGGCGGTGGGCAGTTGGAGGAGCTGCGGCAGGACCAGCGAGATGGCGTAGAAGGCGACACCGACCATGATCGAGGCGAGGTTGGTGAGCAGCACCTCGCGCCGGGCGGTGGTGCGCAGGTCCACCAGCGGGGCCGCGGCGCGCAGTTCGTAGACGCCCCACAGCGCGAACACCGCGGCCGAGGCGGCGAAGAGGCCGAGCGTCAGGCCCGAACCCCAGCCCCAGTCACTGCCCTTGGTGATGGGCAGCAGGAAGAGGACGAGGCCCGCGGAGAGGCCGAGCGCGCCGAGCACGTCGAAGGTGCCCCGGGCCCGCAGCGGGCTCTCCGGCACGGCCAGGACGATCAGCAGCATCGCCAGGACGCCGAGGCCCGCGGCGCCGAAGAACAGGGCGTGCCAGTCGGCGTGCTGGGCGACGAGCGCGGCGGCGGGCATCGCGAGGCCGCCCCCGACGCCGATGGAGGAGCTCATCAGCGCCATCGCCGAGCCGAGCCGCTCGCGCGGCAGCTCGTCACGCATCAGGCCGATGCCCAGCGGGATGGCGCCCATCGCGAACCCCTGCAGCGCCCGGCCGGCGATCATGACGACGAGGTCGTCGGTGAGCGCGCAGACCAGCGATCCGACGACCATGACGGCGAGGCTGGTGAGCAGCATCCGGCGCTTGCCGTGGAGGTCGCCGAGCCGGCCCATGATCGGTGTGGCGACGGCCCCCGCGAGGAGCGTCGAGGTCATCACCCAGGTGGCGTTGGACGGCGTCGTGCGCAGCAGCGCGGGCAGGTCCTTGATGACGGGGACGAGCAGCGTCTGCATGACGGCGACGACGATGCCGGCGAAGGCGAGGACGGGGACGACACCGCGGGCTGCGCGGGGGTGGGCCGTCGCGTGGGACATGGAAGAAGGGCCTCCGGGACGAAGAGGTGACGGACGTGACCGGGCCGGCGGACACCGGGGCGCCCGCCGGTACGTGCAGGATGAACCTGTCTCCCGGGGCGACTATTCCGACGCCTGTCGAACCAGGCGAAGTCTTGACTTCTTGTTGACCGGGGGCGGGGGAGCGGGTTGCCTGCGGCGGGGTTTGCTGTGGGGTCGCCTGCGGCAGGGCTGGGGGCGGGGTTCGCGGTGAGGGTCGCCCGCGGCAGGGCTGCGGTGGGCATCGCCTGCGGCGGGGCCGCGGTGGGGTGCGCGCGGCACGCCCCGCGGGGTCTCGGGGCGGGCTTGCTGAAGGGCGGGCCGTCGGCGGCGGCCAGGGTGTGCGGCTCGCGTCGGCGCGGCGCGGATGTGACCTTCGGCCTAGGACCTCGGCCCCGCAACCTGCCCGCTTTTTACCGATGTACGGGGCATGGATCGCCTGCCAGCATGGAGCCCATGCTGCAGACCCCCGTCGACACCCCGATATCCCGGCGCGGCACCGCGCCCACCTGGCTCGTCGTGGCCGCCGCCTGCGCCGGACAGTTCCTCGTCGTCCTCGACGTGTCCGTCGTGAACGTGGCCCTGCCGTCCATGCGGGCGGACCTGGGCCTCAGCGCCACGGGGCTCCAGTGGGTCGTCAACGCGTACTCCATCGCGTTCGCCGGGTTCATGCTGCTCGGCGGGCGGGCGGGGGACCTCTTCGGGCGCAAGCGGATGTTCCTGGTGGGGCTCGGCCTGTTCACGCTGGCCTCGCTCGCGGGCGGCCTCGCGCAGGAGGGCTGGCAGCTCCTGGCCGCGCGGGCGGTGCAGGGCCTGGGCGCCGCCGTGCTCGCCCCCTCCACGCTGACCATCCTCACGGCCGCCGTGCCGGAGGGCCCCGCGCGGGTGCGGGCCATCGCCACGTGGTCGGCCGTCGGGGCCGGGGGCGGCGCCGCGGGCGGGCTCGTCGGCGGCGTCCTGACCGACGGCCTGTCCTGGCGCTGGGTGCTGCTGGTCAACGTGCCCGTCGGCGTCCTGGTCCTCGCCGCCGCGCTGCGCTGGATCAGCGAGAGCCGGGCGGGCGGCGACCGGCGGCTCGACGTGCCCGGGGCCGTGCTCGTCACCGCGGGCATCGCCACCCTCGCGTACGGCATCGTGCAGACCGAGGTCGAGGGCTGGACGGCCGCGGCGACCCTCGTGCCCCTCGCGGCCGGGCTCGCCCTGATCGGTGTCTTCCTCGGCGTCGAGGCGCGCGCCAAGGCGCCGCTCATGCCCCTCGGGCTGTTCCGCGTACGGTCCGTGTCGGCCGCCAACGCCACCATGTTCGTGTGCGGCATGGGCATGTTCGCCATGTGGTTCTTCATGACTCTGTACGCGCAGAACGTCCTCGGCTACACGCCCCTGGAGGCCGGGCTCGCGCTCATCCCCAGCTCCGTCAGCGTCGTCGTCGGCTCCAAGGCGGCGCCCCGGCTGATGCGGGTCGTGGAGGCGCGCACGGTCACGGTCCTCGGCGTCCTGGTGGCCGCCACCGGGTACGCCTGGCAGTGGCGGGTCCTCGACGCGGACGGCGCGTACGTCACGTCCATCATGCTGCCGGGCATCCTGATGATGCTGGGCGCCGGGCTCGCGGCCACCCCGCTCGCCTCCCTCGCCACCAGCGGCGCCGCCCCCGGCGACGCGGGCCTGGTCGCCGGGCTGATCAACACCTCCCGCACCATGGGCGGTTCGCTGGGCCTCGCGGTCCTGTCGACGGTCGCCGCGGCCCGCACGGGGGACCGCCCCGGCTCGGCGGCGCTCGCCGAGGGGTACGCGGAGGCGTTCCTGTGGGGAGCGGGTTTCCTGGGGGCGGCGGTGGCGGTGGTCCTGCTGTGGATGCCGCGCGCGGCACGGGACTGAGCCCGGGCTCCGGCCGGGGCGCGGCGCGCTACAGCCAGCCCTGCCGCCGCGCCTCGCGGGCCGCCTCCATCCGGTTCCGCGTGCCCGTCTTCCCGATGGCCGCCGACAGGTAGTTCCGTACGGTCGACTCCGACAGGTGCAGCGCCGCCGCGATGTCGGCGACCGTCGCCCCGTCCGTCGCCGCCCGCAGCGCCTCCGCCTCGCGCGGTGTGAGCGGGTTGGGGCCCGCGCCGAGGGCGGCCGCCGCGAGCGCGGGGTCGACGACCGTCTCGCCGCGCAGCACCCGCCGCACCGCCTCGGCCAGCTCCTCCACCGGGCCGTCCTTGACCAGGAAGCCCGCCGCGCCCGCCTCCATGGCCCGGCGCAGATAGCCGGGGCGCCCGAACGTGGTGAGGATCAGGACCCGGCAGTCCGGGCACTCCGCGCGCAGCTCCGCCGCCGCCTCCAGGCCGCTGCGGCCCGGCAGCTCGATGTCGAGCAGCGCCACGTCCGGCCGCGCGGTCAGGGCGGCGGCCACGATCTCGTCACCGGCCCCCACCTGCGCGACGACCTCGATGTCCTCCTCCATGCCGAGCAGCAGCGCCAGCGCGCCACGCATCATGCCCTGGTCCTCGGCGAGCAGGACCCTGATCATGCGGTGCGCTCCCCGACGGTCATCCGGCGTGCTCCTCGCCGGCCGTCCGGCGTGCCTCGACGGTCATCCGGTGCGCTTCCCGACGGACATCCGGTGTCCTCCTCGACGGTCATCCGCTGTGTCCTCCGACGCTCATCCGCTGTGCTCCGCGGCGCGGCCCGGGCCGGTCCCCGTGGCCTCGCTCCCCTCGGACGGCACCACCGCCGTCACCCGGAAGCCGCCGCGCGGCCCCGGGCCCGACTCCAGGGAGCCGCCCGCCGCCGCGATCCGCTCGGCCAGGCCCTTCAGCCCGCTGCCGGGCGGGGTCGAGCCTACGCCGCGGCCGTCGTCGGTGATCACCAGGCGGGTCTGTTCGGCGGTGCCGGTGACCTCGATCGTGCACCGGGCCGCCCGCGCGTGCCGTACGACGTTGGTGACGGCCTCGCGCACCACCCAGCCGAGCAGCGCCGCCGGGCGCGGGTCGAGCGGCGGCCCCGACTGGCGCACGGCGGTCTCGACGCCGGCGGCGTCGAGCAGGTCCCGCGCGCGGTCGAGCTCCGCGGCGAGCGACGCCTCGCGGTAGCCGGTCACGGCCTCGCGGATCTCCGTGAGCGCCTGCCGGCCCACGGTCTCGATGTCCGCGATCTGCCCCAGGGCCGCGTCCAGGTCGCGCGGGGCGAGGCGGCGCGCGGCCTCCGACTTCACCACGACCACCGACAGCGTGTGGCCGAGCAGGTCGTGCAGGTCCCGGGAGAAGCGCAGCCGCTCCTCCGCCACCGCCCGCCGCGCCAGCTCCTCGCGGGCGGCCCGCAGGTCCCGCACCGCCTCCGAGAGCGACAGGATCGCCGCCGTCACCATCGTCGACAGGAACGTGCCGTACGCGATGTTGAGCCCGTCCCAGCCGTCCCTGATCCCGGCGACCGCGCCCGCGAGCGTGCTCAGGGCCAGGCTCACCGGGCCGAGGCGGCGGCCCCGCACCACGGCCCCGACGGCGAGGCCGAACAGCGGCAGGAACATCAGCCAGCTCCCGCCGTACCCCGCCGCGAGCCCCACGGCCAGCAGGCCCAGCGCCCCCAGCGCGGCGAGCGTGGAGCGCGCCTCCCGCTTGGCCCTGTCGAACGCGCGGAACGCGATCGCGACGTACAGCGAGTTGAAGGCGAGCAGGGCCGCCGAGGCGATCCACGGGTTGGCGGTCCTGCCCTGGAGCAGGTGGGAGAACGCGCCCAGGCCCATGAGCAGCCACGGCAGCAGCGCGAAGCCGTTGGGCGGGCCCGGCGTGAGCAGCGGGTCCTCGCGGTCGGCCCGCCGGCACTCCCGCCAGGCGGCCTTCCGCTCCGGCCACTCGGCGCGCCACGCGGCGCGGGCGGCGCGCCACTCGCGCAACCGGCGGCTGACGCCGCGTGTCCAGGACATGTCGTGCTCTCCGTTCCCCCGGTTCACCCGGTTCCCCCCGGTTCACCCGGTCCCCCCGGTTCATCCGGTTCCTCACTGTGCCCGTCGACAGTACGGAACCGCGGGCGGGGCGCGTAAGTCACGTCCGTACCGTCCTGGCCAGGACAAATGTCATGGGTGCGGGCAGCGGTGGCCTCGCCGAACCCGTGCTGACGAAGCGTCAGGGCCCCTTCCCAACTCCGGGGCGCTGGGCTATACATGGAGCGCCGGAGTGGAACGCGTTCTAGAACGGCTCCGTCCGGCCCCGTCGCGACCTCGGTGCGGCCGACGGTGCGGACGGTCGCACCGGGGTCCCCTCCCGACGCCAAGGAGCCGCCCTCCATGCCCATCGACGCCGCCAGGGCCCTGGCCGCCGAACCCCACAGCGCCACGATCACCTGGGGCCACAAGGACGTCCAGCTCTACCACCTCGGCCTCGGCGCCGGCGCGAACCCCGACAAACCCGACCCCGCCACCGATCCGGACGAGCTGCGCTACACGCTGGAGTCCCGGCTGCACGTGCTGCCCAGCTTCGCGACCGTCGCGGGCGGCGGCATGGGCGCCATGGGCGGCCTGTCCGCACCCGGCATCGACGTGGACCTGGCCGCCGTCCTGCACGGCGGCCAGTCCGTCGAGCCGCACCGCCCGATCCCCATGGCGGGCACGGCGACCCTGACGTCGAAGGTCGCCGCGATCCACGACAAGGGCAAGGCGGCCGTCATCGTGCTGCGCGCCGACGCGGCCGACGACGACGGGCCGCTGTGGACGAGCGAGGCCCAGCTCTACGTCCGCGGCGAGGGCGGGTTCGGCGGCGAGCGCGGCCCCTCGGCGCGCTCCGCCGACCCCGGGCGCCCCGCCGACCGGAGCGTCGACCGGCCCGTCCGCGGCGACCAGGCGCTGCTCTACCGCCTGTCCGGCGACTGGAACCCGCTGCACGCCGACCCCGACTTCGCCAAGCTCGCGGGCTTCGACCGGCCCATCCTGCACGGCCTGTGCTCGTACGGGATGACCCTCAAGGCCGTCGTGGACACCGTGCTCGGCGGCGAGGTGGCACGGGTGCGCGCCTGCCGTACGCGCTTCGCGGGGGTCGCCTACCCCGGCGAGACCCTGCGCATCGGCATGTGGGAGGAGCCGGGCCGGGTCCTGGCGCGGGTCACGGCGGTGGAGCGGGACGGCGCGCAGGTCCTCACCGACACCGTCGTGGAGCACACCCGCACCTGAGGCAGGGTGCACAACGGACGCCAGGCACCCCCGTGGTGGAAGGAGCCGCACGCATGCGCGCAGCCGTACTGCACGAGACGGGCCAGGACAAGCTCGACGTGCTCGACGACGTCGAGGCGGTGGGCTTCGGCCCGGGCAGGGTGAGGATCCGCGTGCGGGCCTCCGGCCTGTGCCACTCCGACGTGTCCGCGATGAACGGGGTGCTGCCGCAGCCCGCGCCGTTCGTCCCCGGGCACGAGGGCGCGGGCGAGGTCGTCGACGTCGGCGACGGCGTCACGAACGTCCGGCAGGGCGACCGGGTCCTGGTGTGCTGGCTCCCGGCGTGCGGGACGTGCGCGGCGTGCCGGCGCGGGCAGACCGAGCTGTGCCTGGCCGGGTTCATGAACGCCGGCACGCCCAACTTCAAGCGCCCGGGAGGCGACGTCTTCGGCTTCGCGGGCACCGGCACCTTCACCGAGGAGGTCGTCGTCGACGCGGCCTGCGCGGTGCCGATCCCCGACGACGTGCCCTTCGACATCGCCGCCCTCATCGGCTGCGGCGTCACCACCGGGCTCGGCGCGGCCCTCAACACCGCGGACGTGGCCGCCGGTTCGTCCGTCGCGGTCATCGGCTGCGGCGGCGTCGGCATCGCGGTCCTGCAGGGCGCGCGGCTCAAGGGCGCCGCGCACATCGTGGCCGTGGACCCGGTGGAGTCGCGGCGCGATGCGGCCCTGCGGTTCGGCGCGAGCGAGGCGGTCGCCCCCGACGCGCTGACGGACGCGGTGCAGCGCGCCACGGCGGGGGAGGGCTTCGACTACGTCTTCGAGGTCGTCGGCACGTCGGCGACGACCCGCGCGGCGTACGAGGCCACCCGGCGCGGCGGCACCCTGTGCGTGGTGGGCGCGGGCGCCGTGGACGACCACGTGCGGTTCAACATGTTCGAGCTGTTCTTCGACGAGAAGCGCATCCTGCCCTCGCTGTACGGCGGCGGCGACGTGCTGCGCTCCTACGAGCGGGCCGTCGCGCTGTGGCGCGCGGGCCGCGTCGACCTCGCCGGCATGATCACGCACCGGGTGCGGCTCGCCGAGATCAACGAGGCCCTGGAGCAGATGCGCACGGGCGCGGCGCTGCGGACCTGCGTGGAGATCTGACCGGGACCGACACGACCTGTGGGGGTTGCTCGTGCAGAGGCCACTGGAAGGGCTGTCCGCCGTCGTCACCGGCGCGGGCCGCGGGCTCGGCCGGGCCGAGGCCGTGGAGCTCGCGCGGCTCGGGGCGGCCGTCGTCGTCAACGACTACGGGCAGCCGGGCCGGGACGGCACCGGTGCGGCGTCCGCCGAGCCCGCCGAGGAGGCCGCCGCCGCGATCCGCGCCGCGGGCGGCAAGGCCGTCGCGCACACCGGGGACGTGGCCGACCACCAACAGGCGCGCGAGCTGGTGGAGCTGGCCGTCGACACGTACGGCAAGCTCGACGTCCTGGTCAACAACGCGGGCATCCTCCGGGACCGGATGGTCTTCTCGATGTCCGAGGAGGAGTGGGACGCGGTGGTCCGCGTGCACCTCAAGGGCCACTTCAACACCATCCGGTTCGCCTCCGCCCACTGGCGCGAGCGCTCCAAGGCGGCGGGCGGGCCCGTGTACGGCCGGATCGTGAACACCTCGTCGGAGGCGTTCCTCGCCGGGTCCGCCGGGCAGCCCAACTACGCCGCCGCCAAGGGCGGTGTCGTCGGCCTCACCACGTCCACGGCCCTCGCCCTGGCCAGGTACGGCGTGACCGCCAACGCCATCTGCCCCCGGGCGCGCACCCGGATGACGGCCGACGTGTTCGCCGGGTACGCCGAGCCGGGCGAGGGCGGGCTCGACCCGCTGGCGCCCGAGCACGTGGCGCCGCTCGTCGGCTACCTGGCCTCGCCCGCGGCGGGACGCGTCACCGGGCAGCTCCTCGTGGTGCACGGCGGGATCGTGGCCGTCATGGAGCGGCCCCGGGTGGCCGCCGTGTTCCGCGCGGCCGACGGGGCGTTCACCGCGGCGGAGCTGGACGGGGCGCTGACGCCGTACTTCGCGGGGCGTCCGGAGGGGGAGACCTTCGCGGCGGCGGACGTCCTGGCGCTGAAGCGGGAGTAGCGGGAGCGGGCCGACGGCGGGGGCGGCGCGGGCCTACCCGTCCAGCTCGCGCAGCCACTCCACGAGCAGCCGGTTGGTGTCCTCGGGCCGCTCCTGCTGGAGCCAGTGCCCGCAGCCGTCCAGGATGTGCGAGCCGCGCAGGCCCGGCAGCGTCGTCGGGTACGCCGCGATGGCGTCGGCCAGCCAGGTGGTGGAGGCGTCCCGGCCGCCGCCGACGAACAGTGACGGCTGGGTGACCGGCGCGCCCGCGTACCCGGCGAGGTCCTCCCAGTCCCGGTCCATGTTCCGGTAGCGGTTCAGCGCCCCGGTCAGGCCGGTGCGCTCGAACTCCCCCGCGTACACGTCGAGGTCGTCCGCGCCGAGCCAGGCGGGCGGCGGACCGGCCGGGAAGCGCTCGCGCAGGGTCTTGCCGGGGCTGACGAAGTGCGGGTCCGGCGCGTCGGGCCCGGGCATGGTGTCGGCGGAGAACGCGGCGTAGAAACCGGCGAGCCAGCCGCGCACGTCCGGCTCGATCTCGGCCTCGGCGCGGCCCGGCTCCTGGAAGTAGGAGACGTAGAACTCCTCGTCGCCGCCCATCCCCGCGAACACCTCGCTGGGCCGCGGCCCGCCGGGCGGCGTGTACGGCACGCTGAGCAGCCCGACCGCGCGGAACACGTCGGGCCGCAGCAGCGCGGAGGTCGCGGCGATCGTCGCGCCCCAGTCGTGGCCGACGACCACCGCGGAGGTCTCGCCCAGCTCCTCCACGACGGCGGCGTTGTCCGCCACCAGGTCGAGCAGCCGGTACGCGTCCGGGGCCGCGGGCTTGGCGGAGCGGCCGTAGCCCCGCACGTCGAGGGCCACGGCGCGGTAGCCGGCGGCGGCCAGGGCGGGGAGCTGGTGGCGCCAGGAGTACCAGGACTCCGGGAAGCCGTGCACGAGCAGGACCAGCGGTCCGCTGCCCTGCTCGACCACGTGGGTGCGCCCGGCCGGTGAGGACACCAGGCGGTGGACGCGGCCGTCACGGCCGTCGCGCGGCTCCTTGGGATGCGTGCCGTCCTGCTGCGGCACCTGGTGCTGCGGTACCTGGTCCTGTGACACCTGACGCATGGAACCTCCAAGGGCTGCCCGGGGTGGTCACCACGATCATGCGGCGCCCCCCGGGCCGCGGGCGAACCTTGTTGCCGGTTCGGCAACTCCCCAGGTCCGCGAGGTGTTTGGGCCGGGTCGGGGGTGCCGACCCGGCCCTCGCCGTACGTCGGCTCAGCTCTCGGAGGGCGCCTTGCGGTGCCTGCCGCGCGGCGCGCCCTCTTCGTCGTGCGCCGCGACGGGACCCCGGTGACGGCCGTGCCCGGTGGCCGGTCCGGCCTCGGCGTACCCGTGGGCGTATCCCTGGGTGTACCCCTGGGCGTGCGCCTCGGTGTGCCCGTCGGTGTGTATCGCCGTGCGCAGGGACTCGGGTGCTGTGCCGGTGGTCGTGTCGGTCGTCATGAAACTCACCCCGTGTGAAAGATCGTTCGTATCGGCGGGCGAGTCTAACGGCCCGTCGCACGGCCTCCCAGGGGTGCCTGCTGCAAGGGCACGGGACGAGCGGCCCGGGGGGTGCCGCCCCGTCCTCCGAGCCCGTCCGGAGGGCCTGGATCCCCTTCCCCGGCGGGGGGTTGGGGCTCGGCGCGACCGGTTCCGGCGGGGCCCGCGGCACCCGTGCCCGGCACCTCGACCCGCGCGACCCCGCAGGGCACCGCCCGGGTGGTGTAGGGCAGGCGCAGGACGCCCTCCGGCGTCCAGTGGCCGACGCCGGCCGGCCAGCCCTCCGGCGCGGTGAGCGGGTGCACCCGCCGGTCGGCCGGGCGCCAGGCGCACAGCGCGGGACGAGACCCGGGGGCGGCGGCGTCGAGGCGCAAGGCGACCGCGCAGGCCTCCGGGGTGAGGACCTGACCGGGCTGGATGGCGAACGGCGTCGCCCGGTGGCCCGGCAGGCGCAGGCACTCGGGGAACCGCACCGGGTGCGTACTGCCCAACACGCCCCAGCCGAGCCGCGGTTCGCCCGGCGCGTCCGAGCGGATCAGGAGCAGCCCGCTGTCGGCGTCGGCGAGCAGCAGCCGGTCGTCGCTGGCGGCGGCGATCTGCAGCAGCGGCGTCACCTCGCCGCCGCGCTCCAGGTCCACCGCCACCGTCTTGGTCACGCCGTCGAGCTCCCGGTCCAGCGCCAGCATGCGGTTCGTCCGGTCGAGCCAGACGCCGCCCGAGCAGCGGCCGGGGACCTCCGCGAGGTGCTCCGGGCCGAACGAGCCGCCCGCGACGAGCCACACCGCCGTCGAGCGGTCGCCCGCCGCGAGGGCGTACGCGTGGCCGCCGCGGGGCGCGGGCGGCAGCAGCGTCAGCTCCGCGCCCGCGCACTCCACGCCGCCGAGCGCCACCTCGCCGGTGCCGGGCCCGGTGGGGTAGAGCAGCGCGAAGAGGTGCCGGCCCGCCGCGCGCCGGTGCACCAGGACGCGCCCGTCGGCCATCGGCAGCACCTCCGTGCCGGGCTCCTCGGGCTGGTGCCCGGGCAGCGGCACGGCGTACGGCTCCGGGGAGTCGAGCGTCCAGCGCTCGGGGTACCAGGAGCCGTCGGCGTGCGTGAGGCGCGCGGCGTAGGCGCCGTCGGCGGTGAGGACGGGCGGCGGGGCGGCGGCCGCGTCCAGGACGGCCGCGTCCACGGCGGGCGGGGCGGCGGGCGCGTACGCCGTGTGCGGGGAGGCGGCCCCCGGCGCCGCGGTCCCGCCCGGCCTTCCGGTCGCCGACGGGGATGTCTGCCCCGTCCACGCCGTCGGCCGCGTCGAACCCGTCGCCTTCGCTGGTATCTCGCTCACGCGAACCGTCCCCTCCAGCTCACCGCGTCCGGCACCGGTCACCGGATGTGGCTGCCCGCAGTATCCAGCACTACGGTGCCGCCCCACACGCCGTTCACGATCACAGCACGGTCTCACCGCTTTTTGGCCCGTGACCACCTTGTGCTCGGCCCGCGCACTTGTACTACGTACCGACGCTCCCTGTCTCCTAACCAGGCAGCGCCAGCTCGAACCACACCGTCTTCCCCGCGGCCCCCGTACGCCCCGGGCGCGTGCCCCAGCGGCTGGACGACCGCGCGACGAGCTGGATGCCGCGGCCGCCCTCGTCGTCGGGCGCCGCGACGCGCTCGCGCGGCGGGTCGGGCACCGGGTCGGAGACCTCCACGAGCAGGACGCCGAACGGGCCCGCGGGGCGGACGAGCCGGACGACGATGGGGCCCGACGTGTACCGCAGGGAGTTGGTCACCAGCTCGCTGACCAGCAGGACGGCCACGTCGCCCAGGGGGGCGAGACCCCACTCGCCGAGCTGGCGCCGGACCACGGCGCGGGCGGTGCGCACCGCGCCGGGGTCCGCGGGAAAGTCCCACTCGGCGCAGTCGCCTTCGGTGTCGAGCACGCCGATCACTTCCCAGCCGAGCGACGGATTCATGTCCGGTTTCATGGGGTTAATGGGCACATACCCGATATCCCGGTGGGATTACCGTGCTCAGGGGGGCACTGTGGCACGAACGGCGTACGCAGCGCGGGTACTCCCCCTTGACGAACCTCGCGCGCCCCCGCCCGTTCCGGCCCCCGCGCGGCTCCGCGTAACCCGCGAGACGGCGGGCCCGGCCGACCCGGGGGCACGGCTCAGCGGAGCGGCGCGCCGGGTGGCGGGGGTAAGGCGGTGTACCGAGCCGCGCAGGCGCCGTCCGCGAGGCGGCGGGCCAGGGCTCCGCGGCGGTCAGGCCGGCGGTGCGCCCAGGGCGCGGACCGCGGGCACGTCCGCGGCCAGCCACGGCACCGACCACACCGCGTCCGGCTCCAGCCAGCGCAGCGCGTCGTGGTCCTGGAGCGGCCGGGGCTCACCGGCGAGCAGCCGGGCCCGCCAGACGCGCATGACGTAGCCGCGGCCGAGGGGGAACTCACCGGGGACGCGCGCCACGGCCTCCGCGTCGACGCCCAGCTCCTCCTTCAGCTCGCGCGCCAGCGCGTCCTCGTCCCGTTCACCGGGCTCCACCTTGCCGCCGGGCAGCTCCCAGCCCCCGGCGAGGTCCACGGGCGCGCTGCGACGCGCGGCGAGCAGGCGCCCCGCGTCGTCGTACAGGGCGGCGCCCACCACCATGATCCGCTCAGCCATGGCCGGAGCCTACGCCCGGGCCGTCAGCGCCCGCCGTTCTGGTTCAGCCGCTCCACCCAGTACAGCCGCTTGGGTCCGCGGTCGTCGAGACGGTCGGCGATCTTCTGCGCCTCGGCCTTGGTCGCGTACCTGCCGACGCGGTAGCGGTTGCCGTTGTCGTCCTGCCGTATCACGAGCCAGGGCAGTACGACCGTCCCGTCGTTCATGCCGTCCCTCCGCTCCCCGCCCCGGGCGCGCCCCACGCCTCGATCAGTAAGGAAACCGCAATCCGCATATGCCCGAGCTTACGCCCGACCTTTACGCAGCGGATACGACTTTGCACAAAGAGATACGCAATCGGCCAGCACGAAGGGGGCGCACCCGTTCGGATGCGCCCCCTTTCACGACCATGACCGGCCGCGACGGACGGTAACTCCCCTCCCTTTACCCGCTGTTGACACAACCGCCCCGCCGTTGTGCGCCCCGCCGCCCCGCGCGGTCGGGGCGGTCGGCACCGCCCTCGCGCGGACCGCCGGATCCGGTCGCGAGAACGGCCAGAATCCGGCGGCGCCCGGCCCGGGCCGCACGCCGGGGCTCAGCGGACGGGCAGGTGGTACGCGACCCGGTACCGGTCGGCGGGCACGACGATGTCGGCGGTCTCGACGGGGCGGCCGGAGGCGTAGTACGTGCGCTGCACGACGAGGACGACGTGGCCGGGCACGCCGCCGAGGGCGAGGAGCTCCTCGGCGAGGCCGGGGCGGGCGCCGACCTCCTCGGCCACGTTGTCCACGACCACGTCGATGGCGGCCATGCGGTCGACGACGCCGCAGCCGCCGAGGGGGCCCTCCTCGGGGAGCATGACGGGCGTGCGGCCGGTGACGGCGAGGGGCTCCCAGGAGGTGGAGAGCATCATGGCCTCGCCCGCGTCGCGGAAGACGTACTTGGTGCACATCACGCGGTCGCCGACGCGGATGCCGAGCCGCTCGGCGACCGCGCCGCTCGCCTCGGCCTGCTCGCTGCGGGACTCCCAGGTGCCGCGGGCGCCGTCGGCGGCCTGCTCCTGGCGGAAGGGCGAGGAGGCGCCGGGGCCGCGGAACCCCGTGCGCGCGATGCGGCGCGGGACGGGGCGCTCGCGCACGTAGGTGCCGGAGCCGGAGCGGCCCTCGACCAGCCCCTCGGCCATCAGGACCTTGCGGGCCTCCAGCGCGACCGTGTCGGAGACGCCGTACTCCTCGCGGATCCTGGCCTGCGAGGGCAGCCTGGTGTGCGGAGGCAGCGAACCGTCGACGATCTTCTTGCGGAGATCACCCGCGACGCGCAGATACGCCGGCTGCTCACCGAAAGTCACTGGCCACTCCCATCAGGTTGACAGACAGCAACAGCCTGGCAACCGACGGTTGTTGGCCGCAACCCTAGGCCAAGGAATCACTCGAAGTGATGATTTCCCGGTCCGCAGGGCTTTACGCAGCGGGTTTCCGGCACTATGCGGCTCAACTACCCGGGATCTCCGCGGCCTTGTGGAGCCCGGGCGGGACATGGGCACGCCTCGTCCCCGCGGTCCGGCTCGGGGCCGTACCGCGGGGACGAGGTCGCTCAACTCAGCCCGGCGCGCGGCCGGTCGGGGCGCTCAGAACTGCAGGCCCCAGCTGTCCAGCGTGCCCTCGTCGCGGTCGGCGTTGTCGGTCACCCGGAGCTTCCAGGTGCCGTTGGCCGTCTCGGAGGACGCGTTGACGGTGTAGGAGGTGTTGATGTCGTCCGCGCTGCCGCCCGCGCCGAAGTCCTTCAGGACGTACGAGGAGGCGTCGGGGGCGACCAGCTCGATCTTCAGGTCACCGACGTACGTGTGCTTGATGGCGACCGGCACGCTCAGCGACGCCGGGGCGTTGCCCGGGACGCCGGAGACCGTGATCGGGGACTCGACGGAGGAGTTGTCGGTGATGGAGAAGTCCGCGCCGTTCTCGAACTTCGGCCCCGGCGGGTTGGTGCCGCCCCCGCCGACGTACAGCAGGCGGTTGGGCGAGCCGGTGCCCGGGCTGCCGACCACGTTCGGCGTGGCGGCGGAGGTCAGCGCCTGGGAGACCTGCGCCGGGGTGGCCGACGGGTTCTCGGCGACGTACAGCGCGGCGGCGCCCGCCACGTGCGGCGAGGCCATCGACGTACCGGAGATGCTGCTGGTCGCGGTGTCGCTGGTGTTCCACGCCGAGGTGATGTTCGAGCCCGGCGCGAACAGGTCGAGGACGGTGCCGAAGTTGGAGTAGCTGGCCTTGGCGTCGGTGCTGGTGGTGGCGCCGACGGTGATGGCCTCGGTGACGCGGGCCGGGGAGCGGGTGGAGGCGTTGGTGGACTCGTTGCCCGCCGCGACCGCGTAGGTGATGCCCGCCGCGATCGAGTTGCGCACGGCCGTGTCGATCGCGCTGTCGGCGGGGCCGCCGAGGCTCATGTTGGCGACGGCGGGCTTGGTGGCGTTGCGCGTCACCCAGTCGATGCCCGCGACCACCTGGGCGGTGGTGCCGGAGCCCTGGTTGTTGAGCACGCGGACGCCGACGATCCGGGCCTTCTTGGCCACGCCGTGCGCGGTGCCACCGACGGTGCCGGCGACATGCGTGCCGTGGCCGTGGCCGTCCTGGGCGGTGTTGTCGTTGTCGATGGCGTCGTAGCCGTCGACGGCGCGGCCGCCGAAGTCCTGGTGGGTTCTGCGGACGCCGGTGTCGATGACGTAGACGGTGGCGCCCTCACCGGCCCTGTCCGGGTAGGTGTACTTCTGGTCCAGCGGGAGGTTGCGCTGGTCGATGCGGTCCAGACCCCATGACGGCGGGTTGGGCTGGGTGGCGGCGACCGTGTAGGTGCGGTTCTGCACGACGGAGGTGACGGCCGGGTCCGCGGCGAACCGCTTCGCCTCGGCCTCGGAGGCGTGCACCTCGTAGCCGTTGAGCACCTTCTTGTACGTCCGTTCGATCTCCGCTCCGTGCTTCTTCGCGAGGGCGCGGCCCTTGGCCGAGTCGGCCTTCGCGGCGTCCTCGTCGAGCGTGACGATGTAGCTGTTCGCGACGGCGCCGGGGGCGCCCGCGTACTGGATCCGGCCTTCGGCCGCCTGCGGCTGCGCGCTCGCGGGGAGCGCGGACACGACGCCGAGGGCGACGGCCGTGGCTGCGGTCAGGGCGAGGGTGCCGACGCCGGCCAGTCTTCGGCGGGGGTGACGCGTCACTGCCATCTGAGGGGTCCTCCTCGATCGGTGGTGCGCCGGTGGGGGATGCGACAGGGGCATGACAATGCAGAGGTGACATGTCGACGCCGAGTTGATCAACGTTCAACTCTCTGTCGCCGTCGAAAGATTGACGGATCCCCAGGGAACCCACAAGGGCCGGGTTCGGACGTAACACGATTGACGTGTCCCGTTCATGGCTGAAAAGGACCGCCGGGGTGGCGGGTGTACGGGCCTCGGCGAAGCCGCGGCTTCGCCTAGCCCTCCCCCGGCCGGATCCCCTCCAAAAGGGTGGCGCACCGCTCCAGGAGCCCGGTCAGCGCCTCGCGCTCCGCGGGCGTGAACTCGGCGGCCAGGGCACGCTCCACACGGACCGCGCGCGCGTCGGCGTCCGCGGCGACCGCCTCCCCCCGCTCCGTCAGACGGGTCTCCAGGACGTTCTTGTGCCACGCGTGCGGGGTGCGCTCGACGAGGCCGCGCTCCTGGAGATTCTTCAGAACCGTGTTCATGGTCGGCGGGGTCACGCCGCACAGCCGGGCGAGCGCCGCGGCGGAGATGCCGGGGTGCTCGCCGAGGACGAGCAGCGCGGCGTACTGCGGGACGGTCACGCCCGCCGGCTTCAGCGCGGCGTGCTTGGCCGCGCCGAGGGCCTGCTCGGCGCGCTTGACGAAGGAGCCAATGCGCTCCGCGGCGGGCAGGGACGACTTCATGAGCGCATCGTATCCGCCCGCTCATGTATGCGAACCTTGACGAGCATTAGAGTTCTAATCTACCTTCGGCCCCACTTGGCGATGTGCACTCTGCGCTTTGCTGTCACGCGTCCCCTTCCTTCGCCGCCCGCCCGCTCCTCACCCCCTCTTGTCGCGTCCCCCTCCTCACCTTCGCGTCCCCGCCGCTCCTCCTCCCACGGAAAGGTCCGACCTTGTCTCCGCTGCCTTCCTCGCGTCGCCGTCGCACCCTCGCCGCCGCCGTCGGCCTCGTGCTCGCCGGGCTCGCCGCCCCCTCCGCCGAGGCCGCCGCCCCGGCGGACGTCCGCCCCGCGTCCCAGCGGGAGCACGCGCCGAGCGTGCGCATCAAGACCGCGTACGAACTGCCGGGCGACCGCGTCTACCCGGAGGGCATCGCCCGGGACGCGCGCACGGGCGAGGTGTTCGTCACCTCGTTCACCACCGGCGCGGTCCACCGCGCCCGGCCCGGCCGCCTCCGGGCCGAGGTCTTCCTGCCCTCGGGCACGGACGGCCGTACCACCGCCAACGGGCTGAAGGTGGACCGCGCCGGACGGCTGTGGGTGACCGACTCCCGGACCGGTGTCGCGGTGTACGACATCCGCTCCCGCCGCCTCGTCGCCCGCTTCGACGTCCCGGGCGACACCGGGCGCTTCGTCAACGACGTGGCCCTCACCCCGGACGGCACCGCCTACCTCACGGACAGCGTGCGGGCCGTCGTCTACCGCGTCACGCCGCGGCAGCTCGCGTACGCGGCGGCCCACGGCGGGCGCGGCCCGCTCACGCCGTACACCGACCTGCACGACCACGTCGAACCGGCCGGGCCCGACGGCTTCGCCCTCAACGGCATCGCCGCCGACGACGCGGGCCGCTACCTGCTCACCGTCGACATGGCCGACGGCCGCCTCTACCGCGTCTCCACCGCCACCGGCGGCGTACGCGAAGTCGCCCTGCGCGGCGGCGACATGGCGCACGGCGACGGCCTGGAGCTGCGCGGCGGGCGGCTGTGGGTCGCGCACAACGCCTCGTACCAGATCAGCCGGTGGCGCCTGAACGGCACGGGCACGGCGGCGCGGCTGGAGCGCCGCGTGGGCGACCCCGCGCTCCAGCTCCCGACCACGCTCGTGCGCGAGCGGGGCCGACTGCTCGTGGTGCGCTCGCAGTTCGACAAGGGTGGGCCGATGGGGCCGGGGACGCCGGCGGGGCCGTTCACGGTGGCGGCGGTGGACGGGATCTGAGGCGCGGCCGGCGCCGGGCCCGGCCTGGCACCGACTGCTCCCCTCGGCCGGGCGTCGCGGCCGGGGCCGGGGTCGGGAGCCAGGGGCAGGGGCAGGGCCGGGGCGCCCCGGTGGCCGGAGGGCGCGTCGCGGTGTGCCCCCGCGACTACTTGATCGATGTGTCGCCGTGCAGCTCCAGGAACTTGCGGAGCAGCTCGGCGGCGCGTTCGACCTCCTCGCGGTCGAGGCCGTCGAGGAGCCGGTCGTAGTTGCGCAGGTGCTCGACCATCAGCTTGTCCGTGAGCTCCTTGCCGTGGTCGGTGAGGCGGATCTTGACGGTGCGCCGGTCGGCGGTGTCCCGGACGCGCTCGACCAGGCCCTTGGCCTCCATGCGGTCGATCCGGTTGGTGATCGCGCCCGAGGTGACCATGGCGGCCTTCAGGAAGGCACCCGCGGTCAGGGCGTACGGCGGGCCGGAGCGGCGCAGCGTGGTGAGGACGTCGAACTCGCCGTTCTCCACGCCGTGGCGCGCGCCGAACGCCTTCGCCTCGCGCTCCATGACCCGGTGCATGCGCTGCACGCGGGCCAGGAGCTGCACCGGCCACAGGGACTCGGTGAGTTCGGGCCGCTCCTTCTCCCACTGCTCGACGATGGCGTCCACGGCGTCGCTCATGCGCGCCACTCTCCCTGAGTCGGCTTCTCAACGGACATCTTCTCAATGTTAAGACACTTGACGCTGAAGGAGTCCGGGTGGTTTTATCTCAACGTTAAGACTCTCAGCTGTCAGAAGACGAGGGCGAAGAGAGTGAACGCGAAGAGAAGGAGAAGGAGCAGGCATGTCCGCCCAGGTCACCGCCCCCGTCACCGTCCCCGTCACCGTCCCCGTCACCGCAGCCGCCACCGCTTCCGCAGCCGCTGCCGCTTCCGTCACCGCTCTCGCCTCCGCCCCCTCCGCTTTCGCTTCCGTCACCGCTCCCGCTTCCGTCACCGCTTCCGCAGCCGCTTCCGTCTCCGCTCCCGCTGCCGCTCTCGCTGCCGCCCCCGTCTCCGCTTCCGCAGCCGCTGCCGCCGCCGCGTCCGGGGGCGACCCTGCGGCGGGCGACGGGCTCGTTCTCGCCCCCGACGCCCAGGACCTGCTCTTCCGCGAGGCCCGTACCGCCCACTCCTTCAGCGGCGGCCCCGTCACCGACGAGCAGGTCCAGGCCATCCACGACCTCGTCAAGTGCAGCCCCACCGCCTTCAACCAGTCACCCCTGCGCGTCACCCTGGCCCGCACCCCCGAGGCCCGCGAAGGCCTCGTACGGCGCGTGGCCGAGGGCAACCGCGCCAAGCCCGCGGCCGCCACGCTCGTCGGGGTGCGCGCGGCCGGGCTCGCCGCGGGGCCCATGACCGGGTACGACGCGGCGGGGCTGCGGGTGAAGTTCCTGGACGGCGACCACGAGCCGCTGACGGTCGTGAACGTCTGCGGGCCCGGGCCCGACGCCTGGTTCCCGCGCTCGCCGCGGCTGCCGTACGGGGACGTCGTCACCACCGTCTGACGGCGGGCCGCCACCACCGTCCGCTGGCGGGCCGTCACCGCCACACACCACTTGCTTCGCTTCAGGGGGTTTTCATGTCTGCCACGTCCGCGTCCACCGCGACCGGGGCCGGGCCCGCCGCCGCCCAAGGCGTACGGGCCACCGCCGACGCCGCGGGCTCACGCGCCGGCGCCCTCACGCGGGACGCCCCAGCCACCCGCCCCGGGCCCGACCGCGGCCCCGTCCCCATCGCCTGGCTTGCGCTGCTCGCCGCGCCCGTCGCGGCCGGAGCCAACGCTCCGGTCCTGATCCTGCCGGACATGGCGCGCTCCCTCGGCGTGTCCACGGCCACCGCCACCTGGCTGGTCACGGCCTTCGCCTGGGCCATGGTGGCGGGCACCCCGCTCCTTGCCGGGCTGCTGCGGCGGCGCGGCCCGGTCCCGGTGCTGCGGTTGAGCACCGGCCTGGTCGTCGGCGGCACCGCGCTCGTGGCGGCCGCGCCTTGGCTGCCCGTGGCCCTGGCCGGGCGCGCGGCGCAGTCCCTGGGCGGCGCGGGCCTGGTCGCCCTCGCGATGAACCTCGCGGGGAGCACCCGCCGCATGGGCGTCATCAGCTCCGGCTTCGGCGTGCTCGGCGCGGCGGGCCCGCTGCTCGGCGCGACGCTCACCGAGGCGCTGTCGTGGCGGCTGGCCCTCGCGGTGTCGGCCGTCGCCCTCATCGCCGTACCCGGGGTCGCGCGGCACGTGACGCGGACGCCGCCCGCCCCGAGCCGGTTCGACGCCCGGGGCGCCGCCGCCCTCATCGCGCTCGCCACCGCACTGATCCTGCTGCCGACGGCCCCGCTGCCCGCGCTCGCCGGCGCCCTGGTCGCCGCCGTCCTGCTCGCCGCGCACATCCGCCGCCGCCCCGACGGCTTCGTCCCGGCCCGGCTGCTGCGCTCCCCGCTCTTCGTGACCTCGGCGGTGCTCGGCGCGACGCTGTCGACCTCGTACTTCACGCTGCTGTTCACGGTGCCGCGGCTGCTCGCGGACCGGGCTGGCTGGACCACCGGCGTGATCGGCACCGGGCAGTTGGTGACGCTGCTGACCGCGTCGGCCGCGTCCTGGCTGCTCGCGGCGGGCGCGGCGCGTCTCGGGCGCACGGCGGTGCGCGCGGTGCTGGTCACGGTGGGAGTGGCGGCGGCCCTCACCGCGGCGTTCGCCTCGTCGGGGACGCTGCTGCTGCTCGCGGCGGGCGCGGCGGCGTTCACGGCGACGGGTGCCAACGCGACGCTCTCCGTGCACGCCGCGTCGGCCGGTACGGACGCGCAACGGCCCACCGCGATCGGCCTGTTCGCCCTCAGCTACCAGCTCGGCGGCGCCTTCGGCCCCGGCCTCGCCACCCTGCTCGTCCTCGGCTGACGTACGGACACGCTCGCCTTGGCCGCCCGGGTGCGCGGCCCCGCCCCGGCCGTCCGGTCCCGAGCCCCCGCCTCGGCCGGGCGGGGGCCGCGCCGCGTCCGCACCGGAGGCCCACCCCAGAGCCACTCACCGGCGGCCCGGCGCGATCAGCATTCACAGCGCGGGCCGCCTGCGCCCCCACCCGGTGGCGGCCTCGAAGGCGGCCCCCGCCTCCAGGACGGCCCGCTCGGCCCGCGGCGGCCCCACGATCTGGACGCCCACCGGAAGCCCGGCCTCCGTGAACCCGGCGGGCACGGCCAGGGCGGGCCCGCCGAGCAGCGACACGAAGAACGCGGACCGCATCCAGTCGATGTACGTCTCCTGCGCCCGGCCGTCCACGACGTCCGGGTACTCCCGCTCCACGGCGAAGGGCGCGACCTGGCTCACCGGCGCGACGAGCACGTCGTACCGCTCGAAGAACGCCACGGCGGCGTGCAGCATCCGGGTGTGCTCGGCGGTGGCGGCGGCGAGGTCGGCCGCGGTGAGCTTCCGCCCCTCCTCGATGTTCCACACCACGGTCGGCTTGAGCAGCTCACGGTGGTCGTCGAGCACGGCCCCGAGCGCCAGCGCGAAGGAGTGCGCGCGCTCCACGCGGAACACCGCGTCCGCCCCGTCCAGGTCCGGGCACGCCTCCTCGACCCGCCACCCCAGCGCCTCGAACACCGCCGCCTGCCGCGCCAGCACCTCCCGTACGTCCGGGTCGACCGGGACCCGCCCGCCCAGGTCCGGCGCCCACGCGACCCGCAGCCCGCGGGTGTCGCGCTCCAGGGGCGCCCGGAAGGAGGCGGCGGGCGGCGTCTCCAGGGACAGCGGGCAGCGCGGGTCGGGCCCCGCCATCGCGGACAGCAGCAGCGCCACGTCGCCGACGCTGCGCGCCATGGGCCCCGGCACGGTCAACGTGTCCCAGGCGTTCACCGCCGGGTACGAGGGCACGCGCCCGGGGGTCGGCCGCAGCCCCACCACGTTGCAGAAGGAGGCCGGGTTGCGCAGCGAGCCGCCCATGTCGCTGCCGTCCGCGAGGGGCAGCAGCCCCGCCGCCAGCGCAGCCGCCGCTCCCCCGCTGCTGCCACCCGCGGAGCGCCCGGTGTCGTACGGGTTCCGCGTCGCGCCGAACACCGCGTTGAAGGTGTGCGACCCGGCCCCGAACTCCGGCACGTTGGTCTTCCCCAGCCGCAGCGCCCCCGCCCCCTGCACCCGCGCCACCACCAGCTCGTCCTCGTCGGGCACCCACTCCGCGAACACCCGCGACCCCCGGGTGGTCCGCATCCCCCGCGTCAGATGCGTGTCCTTGAACCCCACAGGCACCCCACGCAACACCCCGACCCCCTCCCCCCTCACCACCTGCTCATCGGCCCGAGCAGCCGCCCCCATCACCCCCTCCCCATCCACCGTGACAAGAGCATTGACCACCGGATTCACCCGCTCAACCCGCCCCAGAAACGCCCCCACCACCTCCCGCACGGACACCACCCGCTCCCGCACCATCCACGCAAGCTCCCCGGCCCCGAGAAAACAGAGATCGTCGTCGCCCATGGACAGCCATGGTGGAGGTGACGAGCTGAGCCGTCCACGACCGCCGCCTCGACCACCCTGAGCGAGAAGCCGATCCCGACGGCATCAACTGGCTGACCGGCTCCCGTGGCTGTACTCCTGCACCCAGGCTCGGGGCGCTGCCGTGCAGGCATGACCACACTGCCCGTCGGGCACGCTCCCCGCCTCCGCGAAGGGGAGAACAGAAGAGGCAACGGGCAACCAAGTCGAACCTCGCTTGTTGCAGCACCCCGCATGCCAAACTCACTCTCGGATGCGAAACGCGACGAGTCCGTGACAACGCGTATGCGTCGCCGGTCTTCGTGTCGGCCAGTGATGTCGAATCACGGCGCCCCATGTGGGTGCTCGGCTCTCACAGTCGCTGTTCAAGGGGGTAATGATGGGCACTTCCCGTTTCGGCCCGGAACTTCGCCGTTTACGACAGAGAGCGGGGCTCACTCTGACCGAGTTCTCCGTGGCGCTCAACTACGACAAGGGGCACCTCAGCAAGGTCGAGCGCGGGGAGCGTTCCGCGTCCCCCGAACTGGCCCGGCGATGTGACGCCTTCCTCGGCGCGAACGGCGACCTGCAGTGCCTGTCCCACCCCGAGAGCGACGCGGACCGCACCAAGACTTCCACCGCCCTGAGCGGTTGGCTCGTGGGGCGCCGGACGGTCCTCGCGGCGGGCACGGGGGCGCTGATCGACCTCGGTGTGAAGTCGGGTGGTCAGACTTGCTCTGCCGTCGGCCCTCTCCTTCCTTCTTTGCGTACGCAGTTCGACCAGTTGCGGGAACTCGGTCAGTCCACCGCGCCTGAAGTCTTGCTCCCTTTGCTGGAAACGCAGACGCGCATGGTCACCGAACTGGCCGCCGACGCCCCGTCCGCCACCCGGGCCTCCGCGCTCCTGCTCGCGTCGCGGTTCGCGGAATTCACCGGCTGGATGGCTCAGGAGGGCGGTAACAGCGACGCGGCGCTTGGTTGGACCGACGAGGCCGCCGAACTGGCGCGCGCCGGTGGCGATCCACACCTCGGTTCCTACGCGCTTGTACGACGTGCTCTCGTCACGCTCTACAGCGGGGATGCCACGGTCACCGTCGCGTTGGCGCAGCGAGCCCAGAGCGGCGAACTTCCGCCGCGCATCCGAGGCCTCGCGGCCCAGCGAGAAGCACAGGGACACGCGCTGGCCGGCGACGAGCGCGCCTGCCTCCACAGCCTCGACAAAGCGCGGGAACTACTGGCCAGCGACGACGCCAGCGGCGACGAGCCTGTGATCGGCACCACTCACGTGAGCGATCCGGCAGCAATGACGACCGGCTGGTGCCTGTACGACCTCGGCCGTCCCAAGGCCGCCGCCGAGATCCTGGACCGGGAGTGCCACCGCCTCCCGCCGCACGCGCTGCGCACCCGTGTCCGGTACGGCTTCCGCAGGTCCTTGGCCCACGCCGCCTCAGGAGGGGCCGAGTACGCGTGCACGATCGCCGGAGGGCTCCTGGGTGTGCTGCCCGCCGTGCCCTCCGCGACAGTGAACAGTGACATCCGGCGTCTCGCGCAGGAACTCTCCCGATTCCGGAGCAACCAGGCCGTCCGCGATCTGCAGCCGGCGCTGGCACGGGCACTCGCCCCCAGGCACGGCTGACACCGGTCCGAGCCACCTGCTCGCCAGGTCGTCGGTCCCCTCCACGCTCCGGCTTCCATAAACCGCACGCACGGACTCCTCCGGCCTCGGCTCGACGCGTGGCACCGCACCTTCGGTCTTCATGGGTACTTCCGGTCAGTGACGCGCGCGGAGCTGTGCACCTCCGTCTGTGCGCGCTGTTCCTTGGGCACGCCCTACCGCCTCTGGACACGTCCTACCGCCGCCTGAGCGAGACGTCATGGCCCGGGATGACCGAGCCCTCCGTCCCCCGGTTCGCGGCACCCTCGCTCCTCCCCATGCACCTGAGTCCTCCGCTTACTCTCACGAAGGGAACCTCCATGCCCGACGTCTTCGTCAACTACCGCACAGGCGACGAGGAATCCGCAGCGACCATGGTCGCTCGGGAGCTCGCGCGGCGCTTCGGCGACGAGCGGATCTTCTTCGCCAGCAACTCGATCGAGCCCGGACACCGCTTCCCGGCGGAACTGGTCAGGGCAGTGGAGGAGTGTCAGGCGCTCCTCGCCGTGATCGGCCCGCGCTGGACGGAAGTGCGGGGGGCCGGCGGCCGCCCCGCACTTGAGAGCGAGCAGGACTGGACCCGGCGTGAGATCCAGACCGCGCTCGACCGCGGAATCCTGGTGATCCCCGTACTGGTCGGAAAGACCACGCGGATCGACCGCACCGTCCTCCCGGAGGGCCTGCAGGAGCTGGCGGACTGCCAGTACAGGCGGTTCGACCACCGCAACGCCGAGTCGGACCTGACGGCGCTCGGCGACGCCCTCGCCCGGCTGCTGCCCGAGCTGGGTGCGGGGGGTCGGCGCGGACTGGATGACCCGCAAAGGAGTCGAGTCCCTCCGGATCGTCCGCGAGGACCGGATGCGTCTGGCCGACCGGTTCGTTCCGCCCTTGGGTTACCGCGTCGCCGCCGATCGCTTGGAGAAGCCCGGGTCGGTGGTGCTTCTGGAGGCTCCGCCCGGCAGCGGCCGCCGTGCCGCAGCGGTCATGCTGCTGCACGGGCTCGGCGGGGGCGGAAGCGCCGACGAGGAGGGGGTCCGGTTCGAGGAGCTTCCCACTACGGACAAGGACGAGGGCCCTCTCGCCCCCGGCGAGGGAGATCGCTTCCTTCTCGACCTCTCCGGGATCGCCGACGAGGAAGCGTACGACAAGGCCCAACGCCGTCTGGCCGTGCGCCGCTCGCAGGTCAAGGAGACGGGGGCCCACATGGTCGTCGTCCTGCCGTCAGGCATGGAGCACGCTCACACGCCGGACCTCGAACCCCACACGGTGAGACTGGGACGCCCTCGGGGCATCGCCGTCGTCACTCGGTACCTCCGCATGGACCGTATGACCTTCCGGCCTGCGGACCTGGGGAGTGCCGACCTCCGTCGTCTGTGCAACCGCTCTCCCATGCGCGAACTGGCACGGCTCGCGGGGTTGGTGAGGGCCGCTCGCGACAGCGGTCGATTCGGCACCGACTTCACAGGCTGGCTCGACCAGGCGATGCACGCGGTGACCGACCGTGCTGGTGAGGTGGGCCGACAGGTGGTCACGGTCCGTACCGCACCGGAGCGCGCCCTGCTGCTTGCGACGGCGGTGTTCGAGGAGGCTCGCGCCGACACCGTCTACGAGGCCTGGCACGGCTTGATGAAGACGGTGAGGCATGAGCAAGAGACAACGTCCGAGCTCGCGCGGGCGGACTTCGGGGAGCGTTTGGCAGCACTCGGGATCGAGCGGGATCCGGACGGACGGCTCCGCTTCGAGCGGCTGGCCTACGCCGACGCGGTACGGACGTACTTCTGGACGAACTTCCCCGGCATGCGCGACCACCTCCGGGACTGGATCAGCCACACCGCGGGGCTTCGCGGCCTGACCACCGACGACCGGGTGAACGTCGTCGTTCGGTTCGGCGAGCGGTCCCTGGAGGCCGGACGACCCGACCACCTCTTCGACCTTGTGGTCCGCTGGGCGGGTAGTGCCACTGGGACGTCCTGCGACCCGCCGTCCGTGACGGCTCTGGAGCTCGGACTCCGCCATGAGAGGTTCGGGGGCTGGTTCCGCAGACGGATGTACGAGTGCGTGCGGTCCGGCCCCATGCCGGACGGCCTCGTCCGTGTCCTGACCGCCGCCTGCCTCCAGAACCTCGGCGCGACGCACCCGGATCAGGCACTGGTGCGGCTCCACTACCTCGCCGTACGGAAGGGGGAGGCGGCCCGCGAGGCCCGCGAGGCGCTTCTCGACCTCGCCGGCCGCGACCGTCGGCTCTACCGGCTGCTGATCGACCGTCTGCGGAGCCGGACGCGTCGGGAGCCGCGCGGGACGGAGCGCCACCTTGACATGCTCACGGAGCTTTTGCGGAGCGATCGGGCACCGGAACCGCCACCCTGGCCGGATCTGTTTCTGGGTTGTGAGGCAGTTTTCTCCCAACCACCGAGGGAGCTCTGGAGCCCACTGGTGAGGAGTTGGCTGAACACCGCGGCGAGCGACAGGACACGGGAGCTGGCGCTGGACGTGATGGTCAGGGCCACACACGGCCGCACGGCCGCTCTCCACCGCCTCTACGCCATCGCCTACGACTGGGCGGTATCGGCGCGCCACTCCTCCCGGACAACCGTCGCCGCCCTCTTCTGGCACCACATAGACCACGCGCAGTACGCCCGCACGGGGAGTTCCGAACAGGCGGGCTCCGGATCACCGACCACGGAAGAGGCGCCATGAAGCATCGTTTTCCCAGCCTGTTGTTCGTCGCTCTCTGCGTGCTCGCACCAACTGTGCTCGGAAACCTACTGCACTGGTCGGCGTGGCTGTGGGGCTTCATGTCCATGGTCACGGCCTCGGGCTCCCTGCTGCTCGTGATGACGGTCCTCAGCGGTGCCCGCGCGTCAGTTGGCCCGTACGAACCGGGCGAGCCTCAGCCGCCTGCGGCGCCGGTGGAGCAGCCGTACCAGGAGACGCGGGTGGTCAACGCGGCGCTGCCGAGTGCGGTGGATGGTTACGACTTCCTCTTCTCCGCCGCCGTGTGGTGGAGGCCGGTCCCCGACCACACCGACCGTTCCGAGGGCACCTCCCCTGCCATCGCCGTGTCCTCGATCGTCAGCCGGGCGTCGGAAGTCGTCCGTCTCGAGGAGCCCGGACGGGCGGGCTTCGCGCGTTATCTCCTGGACGGGGAGTTGGGCGTACCGCTCCCGGACCGCAGGGGACGGGTACAGGCCCTGGCAGCCGACATGACGCTGACCCTCGCCCCTGCCGACCGCGAGCGTCTGCGGAAGCTGAACGACCTTCGCAAGGACGAGGAGATCTGGGAGTACGAGCGTCAGCACGAGCGCAACAAGCGTCGCTACCTCGGTGACGACGTGCTGAAAAGTGCGGGCAGCGCTGTGGTGTGGTGGCTGGCCCGTCACGAGAACGAGATCGAGAAGGCGGTCGACATGATCGGTCCACTCGCCCAGATCACGGCGGCGGCCAACGACGAGGAGGTGCCTGAGCTCTTCCGCCACCTGCTCGTCCCGCCTATGGGCGCGCAGAGCGAGGCGGCCGTCGGGCACCCGCTGTGGGACGGAGACGGCCAGGAAGGAGGGATGTCCGACCGCGAGGAGGAAGTAGGGGTCTCGGATCGCCTCCTCCTGTTGCTGGCGGCGCTGGGGCTGAAGCCGGACATGGACGAGTACACGGTGTTCGTGCACCGTGTGGTGCGGAGTCTGGAAGCAGCCGGACTGGTTGAGGCCGCCGAGGAGATCCGGCGGACCCTTCTCCCGGCGCCTGACGAGGGCGGCGCAGAAGGGCCGGAGGGCGGGGCCGCGGATGTGGGGGACACTGCGGGGCTCCGTGCCCAGGGTTCCCCAACCACCGAGGACCCACCGTTCACCGACGGGGCCTCGGACCCGGATGCCGACGCGGGCACCTTCACACCGGGGGATACGGAGAGCGGCGCGGGCCAACGGCCTCGGGGCTGGTGGGAGACGAGTGAGAGCGATACGACGCCTCCGTACTACTGGGATGCCTCGCACAGCCCGCACCGGCCCGCCACGCCTCATGCCCGGAACGGGGACGACGAGGACGAAAGCTGACCGAATAGGCGGTCACCGCTCCAGGGCTCCCTGCACCACACGCGTTGCGACGGGGAGCCCCTTCCTCAGCGAAGCCGACCGAGCCGGACTTACTGGTGACAACGGCCGACTATGACGGCGACCCCACAGTCAAGCTCCGCAAGTGACACCCGCCGGCGTCTTCCGAGGCGCCTTGAGCGTCCGGTTCCGTCACAGCGATTCCGTCGACAGAGTCGAGCACGGCTGACTGGCGTCAGGGGATCCCGCACTGATCCAGCACGGGACCGGCAAAGGGGCCGGCTCCCGGAGAAGCCGGCCCCATCCGACCTGAATGCTCGCCAAGTCAGTGACGTGGTGTCATGTCATCCGCTCACACGTTGAACCGGAACTCCACCACGTCCCCGTCCTGCATCACATAGTCCTTGCCCTCCATGCGGGCCTTGCCCTTCGCGCGGGCCTCGGCGACCGAGCCCGTTTCGACCAGGTCGTCGAAGGAGATGATCTCGGCCTTGATGAAGCCCTTCTGGAAGTCGGTGTGGATGACACCGGCCGCCTCGGGGGCCGTGGCGCCCTTCTTGATGGTCCAGGCGCGGGACTCCTTGGGGCCTGCCGTGAGGTAGGTCTGGAGGCCGAGGGTGTCGAAGCCGACGCGGGCCAGGGTGGCGAGGCCGGGCTCCTCGGCGCCGACGGACTGGAGGAGCTCCAGGGCGTCGTCCTCGTCCAGCTCGGCGAGCTCGGCCTCCAGCTTGGCGTTGAGGAAGATCGCCTCGGCGGGGGCGACCAGGGCGCGCTGCTCGTCCTTGAAGGTCTCGTCGGTCAGCTCGTCCTCGTCGACGTTGAAGACGTAGAGGAAGGGCTTGGTGGTGAGCAGGTGCAGGTCGTGCAGGAGCTCCGTCTTCTCCGTGCCCTGGGCGTACCCGGCCGCGAAGAGCGTCGTGCCGCCCTCCAGGATCTCCTTCGCCGCCTCGACGGCCGCGACCTTCGGGGCGATGTCCTTCTTGATCCGCGACTCCTTCTGGAGCCGGGGCAGGACCTTCTCGATGGTCTGGAGGTCGGCGAGGATCAGCTCGGTGTTGATCGTCTCGATGTCGTCCTTGGGCGAGACCTTGCCGTCGACGTGGACGACGTTCTCGTCCTTGAAGGCGCGGATGACCTGGCAGATCGCGTCGGACTCGCGGATGTTCGCCAGGAACTTGTTGCCCAGGCCCTCGCCCTCGCTTGCGCCGCGCACGATGCCGGCGATGTCGACGAAGTCCACGGTCGCCGGGAGGACCTTCTGCGAGCCGAAGATCTCGGCGAGCTTGGCCAGACGGGTGTCCGGCACGCCGACGACGCCCACGTTCGGCTCGATCGTCGCGAACGGATAGTTGGCCGCAAGGACGTCGTTCTTGGTCAGGGCGTTGAACAGGGTCGACTTGCCGACATTGGGCAGACCGACGATTCCGATCGTGAGCGACACGTTGCGACTTCCCGTACGTGAGAGCTGAGTGGGGCGGGGATGGGTGGGGCGGATGGGGCTGCGCGAGGACCGCCTGGGCGGCCCGGGAGGTCGGCGGCCGTACGCGCTCACCGTGCGGTGGTACTCGTTCGCCGTGCGGCTGTACGCGCTCGCCGTCCCGTCGTCCGGGGCGTCCGGGACCCTCGTCGGCCCCTCACTGCCTGGGGCACGATCCACCAGTCTACGGTGTGCCGCGCCCCGGGCCCCGCGCGCGTGCCGCCTCCGCGCCGATCATCTGACCAACTCGGCCAAAGGGCGTGTCCCAGCCCCCGTTCCGCCCCCGCGCGGTCCTACGTTGGACCGGTGGAGCAACACAGGACCCGTCCCCCGCGCGCCCGGGTGCGCCCCGGCGCACCCCTGCCCGGCCAGGGCAGCCCCACGGAGTCGGTCTACCGTGCCGCGCCCCGGCCGTCCGGCCCGTCGACCCCGCTGACCCGCGCCCTGCGCACCACCGCGGCGTACCGCGCCCTGCACCGGATGCCGCTGTACCGCGCGCTGCGCCGGATGTCGGGCCCGCGTCTGACCGGGCTCGGCAGCGGCGTCTTCGCGGCCGCCGTCATGTTCCTGCTCGCGTGCCTGCTGCGGCTGCTCTTCGACGGCTCACTCGTCGCGTACGGAGTGCTGTTCCTGCCGGTGAGCGCGCTCGCCGCGCTGTGGGTGCGGCCCGCCGACCTGGTGACGGCGCCCGTCGCCGTACCGATCGCCTTCGCGGCCGGAGTACTGCCCATCGCCGAGGGCACCGACGGCTTCGGCGGGTACGTCATGGGCCTGCTCACGTCCCTGGCCCTGCACGCGGGCTGGCTGTACGCCGGCACGCTGGTCGCCGGGGTGATCGTGACCGTACGCAAGCTGCGCCTGGTGACCCGCCGCCGCCTGCAGCGCCCGTCCCCGGCCGGGCCCCGGTCCCCGTCCCAGGCCAAGGCCCAGTCCCAGGCCCAGACCCCTGCCCGTCCGCGGCCCCGTACCCATCCCGACGATCCCACTCCGCCGCCGGGATATCGCGTACCCGCTTCGTAGCGATCGAAGAGACGGACGTCTCAGTCTCAGGTCTCAGTCCGTCCGGCCGGTGGGCACGAGCGCGGAGGGCGAGTCGGCAGGGGCGCGCGGGGCCGGTGCCCCGCGCGCTCCTCCCGCTCACGCCCTACGCAGTGGCCCGCGCCGCCATGGCCGCCCCCACGATCCCCGCGTTGTTCTGCAGCGCCGCCGGCACCAGCTCGGCCCGGACCCCTTCGATCAGGGGCAGGAACTTGTGGGCCTTGCGGCTGACGCCGCCGCCGATGACGAAGAGCTCGGGCGTGAAGAGCATCTCCAGGTGCGCGAGGTACTTCTGGAGGCGGTGCGCCCACTGCTCCCAGCTCAGGTCCTCGTCCTCGCGGATCTTGGACGAGGCCCGCTTCTCCGCCTCGTGGCCGTCCAGCTCCAGGTGGCCGAGCTCCGTGTTCGGCACCAGGCGGCCGTCGGTGAAGACGGCGCTGCCGATGCCGGTGCCGAGGGTGAGCACGATGACCGTGCCGGTGCGGCCCCGGCCCGCGCCGAAGTGCATCTCGGCGACGCCGGCCGCGTCCGCGTCGTTCAGGACGGTCACCGGGGCGCCGCCCAGCCGGTCGGAGACCAGCCGGCGGATGTCCGTGCCGATCCAGCTCTTGTCGACGTTCGCCGCCGACCGCGCCGTACCGTCCGTGATGACGCCGGGGAAGGTGGCGCCGACGGGGCCCGTCCAGCCGAAGTGCTCAACGACCTCGCGCACGCACTCGACCACGCCCTCGGGCGTCGCCGGGTGCGGCGTGAGCACCTTGTGCCGCTCTTGTGCCAGGTCTCCACGGTCCAGGTCCACGGGAGCGCCCTTGATCCCTGATCCGCCGATGTCCACACCGAAGATCTGCATGCTCTCCAGCATGCCCGCAACGGCCCGGGCACAACGTCAGCGACAGCGGCGGACCGTCACTCCCCGGCGACCGCGGCGGCGGCCCGCTCCGCCTTCGCCGCCTGCTCGGCCTTCGCCGCCAGCTCCGCGGCCTCCGCGCGCAGGTCGCGGCGGAGCTCCTTGGGCAGCGAGAACGTGATCGACTCCTCGGCGGCCTTGACGATCTCCACGTCCTCGTAGCCCCGCTGGGTGAGCCACTCCAGGACCTCCTCGACGAGCACCTCGGGCACCGAGGCGCCGGAGGTCACGCCGACCGTGGTCACGCCCTCCAGCCAGGCCTCCTCGATCTCGGAGGCGAAGTCGACCAGGTACGCCGCGCGGGCGCCGGCCAGCTTGGCAACCTCGACGAGGCGCTTCGAGTTGGAGGAGTTCCGGGAGCCGACGACGATCACCAGGTCGGCCTCGGCGCCCATCTGCTTCACGGCGAGCTGACGGTTCTGCGTGGCGTAGCAGATGTCGTCGCTGGGCGGCGAGAGCAGGTTCGGGAACTTGTTCTTCAGGGCGTCGACCGTCTCCATCGTCTCGTCGACGGAGAGCGTGGTCTGGGAGAGCCAGACGACCCGGTCCGGGTCGCGGACCTCGACGTTCGCGACGTCGTCCGGGCCGTCGACCAGCGTGATGTGGTCCGGCGCCTCTCCCGACGTGCCGATGACTTCCTCGTGCCCCTCGTGGCCGATCAGGAGGATGTCGAAGTCCTCCTTGGCGAACCGGACCGCTTCCTTGTGGACCTTCGTGACCAGCGGGCACGTCGCGTCGATCGTGGCGAGCTTCCGCTCGGCGGCCTCCTCGTGCACGGTCGGCGCGACGCCGTGCGCGGAGAACATGACGATCGACCCCTCGGGCACCTCCGCCGTCTCCTCGACGAAGATCGCGCCCTTCTTCTCCAGGGTCTGTACGACGTACTTGTTGTGGACGATCTCGTGGCGGACGTAGATCGGGGCCCCGTACTGCTCCAGGGCCTTCTCGACGGCGATCACGGCACGGTCCACGCCCGCGCAGTAGCCACGGGGAGCGGCGAGCAGGACACGGCGGGAGCCAGGCGTTGCAGTCATAGGCCCATCGTAAGGCCGCGTACGAGAGGCCGAAGATCGCCCGTTTGGGGAGACTGGGAGCCCAGTGTGCGACCAGCGTCAGGCACCCGGAGGCACGATGTCCGCCCACAGCACGAACGCGCACCCGCCGTCCGACGGGGGCGGGGGACCCGCCGCGGCCGCGACGGAGGGCCGGGGGCTGCGGCGCAGCCTCGGCTTCCGCGACCTCGTCGTCTACGGACTCCTCTTCATCGCCCCCATGGCCCCGGTCGGCGTCTTCGGGACGCTGGACGCCAAGTCGCACGGGGCGGTGGCGCTGGTGTACGTCGTCGCGACCGTCGCCATGGCGTTCACCGCCTTCAGCTACGCCCAGATGGTGCGGGTCGTCCCGCAGGCGGGCTCGGTCTTCGCGTACGCGCGCGTGGGCCTGGGCAACGGCGCGGGTTTCGTCGCGGGCTGGATGGCGATGCTCGACTACCTGCTGATCCCGGCCGTCGCGTACCTCTTCTCCGGCATCGCCATGCACGAGCTGGTGCCGGAGGTGTCCCGGTGGGTGTGGACGGCGATCGCGGTGGTGGTGACGACCGCCCTGAACCTGTGGGGCGTACGGCCCGCCGCGCGGGTCGGCTTCGCGGTGCTCGCCCTGGAGATCGTGGTGCTGCTGGTGTTCGTGGTGTCAGCGGTGGTGGTCCTGGTCCGTGACGGCGCGGAGCGGGGCTGGCTGTCGCCGCTGTCGGGCGACGGTACGCAGGGCGCGTTCGCGCTCTCGGCCGTGCTGGGCGCGGTGTCGGTGGCCGTCCTGTCCTACCTGGGCTTCGACGCGATCGCCTCGTTCGCGGAGGAGGTCACCGGGGGCTCGGCGAAGGTGGCGCGGGCGGTGCTGTTCTGCCTGGCGCTGACGGGTGTGCTGTTCGTGGCGCAGACGTACCTGGTGGCGCTGCTGACCCCGGTGTCCTCCGCCGATCTGGCGGCGAACCCCGGGAACCAGGGGTCCGCGTTCTACGCCGCCGTGGACGCGTCCGTCGGGGCCTGGCTGCACGACCTGGTGGCGGTGAGCAAGGCGATCGGCGCGGCGTTCGCGGCGCTGGCCGGGCAGGCGGCGGCGGGCCGGCTGCTGTTCGCGATGGCCCGCGGGCGGCGGCTGCCCCGGGTGCTGGCCCGTACGGAGTCGGGCACGCCGCGGGTCGCGCTGCTGTGCGCGGCGACGGTGACGCTGGTGGCGGCGGTGTGGGCGGCGCGGCGCGACGACGGCATGGACCACCTCGTCTCGGTCGTCGACATCGGCGCGCTGACGGCGTTCGCGCTGCTGCACGCGAGCGTGGTCGGCTGGTTCGCGGTCCGCCGCCGGGGCGGCCCGGTGAGCTGGTGGCGCCACCTGCTGGTCCCCGCCCTGGGCGCGGCCATC
Organism: Streptomyces sp. CC224B; assembly: GCF_030010595.1. Lineage (NCBI taxonomy): Bacteria > Bacillati > Actinomycetota > Actinomycetes > Kitasatosporales > Streptomycetaceae > Streptomyces > Streptomyces sp. CC224B. The sequence continues at coordinate 44,383 of NZ_JASCXL010000076.1, forward strand.
GTGATCGCGGTCATCGTGGAGGCGTCGGGGACGGCGCAGGTGGTGGGGGCGGTGTGGCTGGCGGTGGGGTTGCTTGTGCTGGGGGTTCAGGGGGCTCGGCGGGGGGCGGTGGGGGTGTGTGTTCGGGGGGGGGGGGGGTGGGGGGTGTGGTGGTGGTGCGCGGCGGGGGGGGGGGGGCGGGCGGCGCGCCGCCGCGCCCCCCCCCCCCCCCCCCCCCCCCCCAACAGCTCTCGTCCCGGCCTCAGCC
>NZ_JASCXL010000077.1:0-44500 GCF_030010595.1 Streptomyces sp. CC224B
TTTGAGGACGAGGCGCGGAGCGCCGAAAAGCGGGGTGCCAGGGGCGGCAGCCCCTGGTTTCGGGAAAGGGGCGGGACTGGGGCGCCCCGCGAGGGCCGGGGCCCGGCGGCCTACAGTGCTGGGCATGACCTCCCGCCGCCTCCCCGCCTTCCTCAGCGCAGCCGCAACGACCCGCGGAGCCCTCACCACCCTCCGCACCCGCCCCCCGGGCGGCCCGGCCCGCTGGCGGCGGGTGAACTTCGCGGGACGGGACGTGGACCTGTACGGCGGACCCGCGGTGGCCGCGGGCGCCGCACTCGGGGCCGGGGCGCTCGCCGCGCGGCCCCGGGCGGCCGCGGGCCTCGCCGTGCTCGCCGCCGGCGCCTGCGGCGCGTACGACGACGTGCGGGGCGCGGGCGACCCGCGCCGGGGCTTCCGCGCGCACCTGCGGGCGCTGCGCGCGGGCGAGGTCACCAGCGGCGCGGTGAAGCTGTTCGGCGTCTCGGCGGCGGCGCTCGCCGCGGGCGCGCTGCTCAAGGAGCGGCCGGTGGACAAGGTGCTCGCGGGCGTCGTCATCGCGGGCACCGCGCACCTCGTGAACCTGGTGGACGTCCGCCCGGGCCGCGCCGCGGCGACCGTGCTCGCCCTGGGCGTCCCGGGCCTGCTGCGCGCCGAGCCCGGCGCCACCCTGGCCGCCGCGTCGATGGGCGCCGCGGCGGCCGTCCTGCCCGACGACGCGCGCGGGCGCACGATGCTCGGGGACACCGGGGCGCACGCCCTGGGAGCCGCCCTGGGCACCGCGATCGCCGCGGGCAACGGCCGCGCTGGCCTGGTCGCGCACGCGGCCGGACTGGTGGCCGCCGCGGCGTGCGGGGACACGGTGAGCCGAGTGGCGGCCTCCGGGCCCCGGGGCGCGGCAGGGTAGAGATCCGGCCACGCCGATCTCCGCCGAAGGCTTCCTGCGAGGGCCCCGGTGTTGCGAAGATGCGAGGGCCGACGGGGAGTGCGCGCGGGTGGTGCCCGGTCCCGAGTCCGGCCCGCGCACCTGCTCATCCGTGAGAGTGATCCCGTACACGGAGTTGCCCGGCCGGATCCGGAAGGGGGTCTTTCGGCTGTGCCGGAACGGCCGTACGGACTGGCATCCTTGGCGCGGTGACGGGCGGGAGCCGACCGCCCGAACCGCCGGCGCCCACCCGTCCGTCGGCGTGCCGCCCGCCGACCCGACCCAGGAGTCCCGGCCACGTGAGCCACGTGAGCAGCCCCGTACCGCAGGGCCAGACGCCGCTGCACACCGTGCACGTCCTGGGCGGCGGCAGCGCCGGAAGCAGCGCGCACGTCCGGTCCCTGGCCACCGGCCTCGCCGCGCGGGGCGTGCGGGTGACCGTGTGCGCCCCCGCGGAGGCGGAGGAGACCTACGACTTCGCGGGTGCCGGAGCCCGGCACGTCGCCGTGCCGCGCCGCGGCGACCCCGCGTCCGTGGCCGCGCTCCGGGCGGCCTGCGCGGACGCCGACCTCGTGCACGCCCACGGCCTGCACGCCGGGCTGCGTACCGCCCTCGCCCTCACCGGCCGCCGCGTCCCGCTCGTCGTCACCTGGCACACCCGCGCCCACGCGTCCGGTGCCCGCGACCGCGTCCTGCGCCTGCTGGAGCGGCGCGTGGCCCGGGCCGCCGCCGTGGTCCTCGGCACCTCGTCCGACCTCGTCGACCGGGCCCGCCGCCGGGGCGCGCGTGACGCCCGGCTCGCCCCCGTCGCGCTCCCCGCGCCCCGCCGCGCCGACGCCCCCGACCGCGAGCCCGACCCGCCCCGCCACAAGATCCGCGCCGAGGTCGGTGCCGTGGACCGGCCGCTGCTGCTCGCCGTGGGCGCGCTGGAGGCCCACCGGGGCCACGACGTCCTGCTCGACGCCGCGCGCGTCTGGGGCCGCCTGGACCCGGCGCCGCTGCTCGTCGTCGCGGGGGAGGGGGAGCTGCGCTCCGCGCTCCAGGCCCGCATCGACGACGAGGGGCTGCCGGTGCGGCTGCTCGGGCGGCGCGACGACGTCCCCGAGCTGCTCGCGTCCGCCGACGTCGCGCTGGTGGCGAGCCGTTGGGAGTCCCGCTCCCTGCTCGCCCAGGAGGCCCTGCACGCGCGTGTGCCGCTGGTGGCGACCGCCGTGGGCGGCATCCCCGAACTCGTCGGCGACGCCGCCGAACTCGTCCCGTACGGCGACGCCGAGGCCCTCGCCGACGCCGTGCTGCGGCTGCTCACCGACGAGGAGCGCCGCGCGGAGCTGCGGGACAGGGGCGCCGCCCAGGCGGCGACCTGGCCGACCGAGGACGAGACGGTGGCGCAGGTCCTCAGCGTGTACGACGAGCTGACCCGCCCGGGCACGTCGCTCTGAAGCCGCCCGTGCCGGTCCCGCCCCTCACACCGTCCCGGGCGGCGGGCCCGGCACGTGCCGGCGCGCCCGCAGGGCCAGGCTCAGCGCCAGGACGGTCTGCGGGTCGTCGAGGTCCGTGCCGAGCAGCTCGCTGATCCGGGCCAGGCGGTTGTACAGGGTCTGGCGGTTGAGGTGCAGCTCGCGCGCGGTCTCCGCCTTGCGGCCCGCGTGCGCCAGGTACGCCTCCAGGGTGGGCAGCAGCGGCGGCCTGGAGCGCTGGTCGTGGACGCGCAGCGGGCCGATCGCGCGGTCCACGAACGCCGCCAGGTCGGGGTGGGCCCGCAGCCGCCACAGCAGCAGGTCGATGTCCAGGCGCCGCGCGTCGTACCAGGGGCGCTCCGGCAGGCCCTGGGCCGCCGCGGCCGTCTCGGCGGCGTGCCGCAGCCCCGCCGAGGCCGCCGCCCAGCCGCCCGCGACCCCCACGACGACCACCGGGGCGGGCGCGTCGGCCCGGCGCATGCCCGCCCGCTCGACCCCGGCGCGCAGGGTCGCGGCGACCCGGTCCGCGACGCTCGGGCGCTCCGCCTCCGAGCGCAGCCCCAGCAGGAGCGGAACCCTCCCCTCCACGGGGCGTACGCCGAGCAGTGCCGGTACGCCCACCGCCGTCAGCTCCTCCGCGACCGCCCGCGCGAGCACCGCCCAGTTGCTGCCGGAGGGCGGTCCGGCCGCCGCGTCCGCGAGGCGCATCACCACCGGGAGGAGCGGTCCGGGGCCCGGCTTGAAGCCGAGCACGCGGGCCTGCGCGGGCGCGTCCTCGGCGGTGACGCGGCCCTCGGCGAGGTCGGTGAGGAAGTCGCCGCGGCCGCGCGCGGCCAGCTCCTCGTCCTGCCGCGCCTGCATCAGCACCACCGCGAGGCTGCTCGCGGCCCGCTCGGCCGCGATCCGGTGCACGGGCAGCAGCGCGGACTCGACGGCCAGCAGCACGAGGCGGGCCCGCACCGCGTCCGGGCCGGGGCCGCCGCCGGGCACGTCCACGAGCACCGCGCCCGCGGGTGGCTCCCGGCGGTCGGCCTGCCGCTCGCGCAGGCCCTCCCACACCTGGAGCGGGTCCGCGCAGGTGCCGCCCGCCCCCGCGGCGTACAGGAGCCGGCCCTCGGCGGTCTCCAGGAAGACGGGGTTGCCGCTGAACTCGGCGAGGACGGACAGGACGTGCGGGGCGCCACCGCCGGCGAGGAGCGCCTCGGTGCAGCGCCGGTGCACCTCGTCGGCGCGGCGCAGGAGCGCGTAGTGGCCGTTGACGATCTCCGTGTGCACCTCTTCGGTGACCGTCACGAACGGCACCTCGCGGTGCAGCTGCACCAGCGGCAGGCCCGCGGCGCGCGCGGTGTCCACGAGGGCCGCGGGCAGTTGGGCGAAGCGCGGGCCGAGCTCGACGACCAGGGCGGCGATGCCGCGCGCGGCGAGGTCGCGGATGAAGGCCCGCTGGTCGGCGGGGCGCGCGCCGAGGCCGAGGCCGGTGGTCAGGAGCAGCTCGCCGCCCTTGAGGAGGGAGGCGATGTTCGGCACCTCGCCCGCGTGCACCCAGCGCACGGTCCGCCGGAGCCGGTCGGCGCCCGCGACGACCTCCGGGAGCCCGCCGCGCAGACCGGGGAGCTCCAGCGCCCGCTGTACGGTGATGCCGCCCCGGGTGTCCTGACTGTCCATGGGGCGGACGCTACCTGACCTGGGCCGGTGCCCTCCGCCGCCCGGTGGCGCAGCCGGGGACGCCCTCGGGGCGCCGCCCGGGGTGTCCGGCGGGCCGTGTCCTGGCGGCCGGGACTTCACCCGGCCGCAACCTACCCCGCCCGGCCGCTAGCCCCCGTACGCCCCCGAGGCGGTCAGCCGCAGCGCCGTGTCGATGAGCGGCACGTGGCTGAAGGCCTGCGGGAAGTTGCCCACCTGGCGCTTCAGGCGCGGGTCCCACTCCTCGGCGAGCAGGCCCAGGTCGTTGCGGAGCGCGAGCAGGCGCTCGAAGAGCTTGCGGGCCTCGTCCACGCGGCCGATCATCGCCAGGTCGTCGGCCAGCCAGAACGAGCAGGCCAGGAACGCGCCCTCGTCGCCCTCCAGGCCGTCCACGCCCGCGTCGTCGCCGGACGTGGGGTAGCGCAGGATGAAGCCGTCCGGCGTGGACAGCTCGCGCTGGATGGCCTCGATGGTGCCGATGACGCGCTTGTCGTCGGGCGGCAGGAAGCCGACCTGCGGGATGAGCAGGAGCGAGGCGTCCAGCTCCTTGGAGCCGTAGGACTGCGTGAAGGTGTTCCGCTCCCGGTCGTAGCCCTTCTCGCAGACGTCCCGGTGGATCTCGTCGCGCAGGTCGTGCCACCGGTCCAGCGGGCCGTCCGCGTCACCGGACTCGAGCAGCTTGATCGTACGGTCGACGGCGACCCAGGCCATGACCTTGGAGTGCACGAAGTGGCGGCGCGGGCCGCGCACCTCCCAGATGCCCTCGTCCGGCTCGTTCCAGTGCGTCTCCAGGTAGCGGATCAGCTTGATCTGGAGCAGCGAGGCGTAGTCGTTGCGGGCGAGGCCCGTCATGTGGGCCAGGTGCAGGGCCTCGGTGACCTCGCCGTAGACGTCGAGCTGGAGCTGGTGCGCCGCGCCGTTGCCCACCCGGACCGGGCCGGAGTTCTCGTACCCCGGCAGCCAGTCGAGCTCGGCCTCGCCGAGCTCGCGCTCGCCCGCGATGCCGTACATGATCTGGAGGTTCTCCGGGTCGCCGGCGACGGCCCGCAGCAGCCACTCGCGCCAGGCGCGCGCCTCCTCGCGGTAGCCGGTGCGCAGCAGCGAGGAGAGGGTGATGGCCGCGTCGCGCAGCCACGTGAAGCGGTAGTCCCAGTTGCGGGAGCCGCCGATGTCCTCGGGCAGGGAGGTGGTGGGGGCGGCGACGATGCCGCCGGTGGGCGCGTACGTCAGGGCCTTGAGCGTGATCAGGGAGCGCACCACCGCCTCGCGGTAGGGCCCGTGGTACGTACAGTGCTCGACCCACTCGCGCCAGAAGTCCTCGGTCGCCGTGAGCGCGGCCTCCGGCTCGGGCAGCGGCGGCTGCTGCCGGTGGGAGGGCTGCCAGGACAGCGCGAAGGCGACGCGCTCGCCGGGCGCGACGGTGAAGTCGGAGTACGTCGTCAGGTCCTTGCCGTAGGTCTCGGCGGTGGTGTCGAGCCACACCGAGTCCGGTCCCGCGACGGCCACCGTGCGGTTGCCGACCTTGTGCACCCAGGGCACCACGCGGCCGTAGCTGAACCGCATCCGCAGGGACGAGCGCATCGGCACGCGGCCGCTGACGCCCTCCACGATGCGCACGAGCTGCGGCGCGTCGTTGTCCCGCGGCGGCATGAAGTCGGTCACCCGCACGGTGCCGCGCGGGGTGTCCCACTCCGACTCCAGGACGAGCGAGTCACCGCGGTACGACCTGCGGGTCGCGGCCGGGGGCGGGGTGCCCGGGCCGTGCGCGGGGCCCAGGCGCCAGAAGCCGTGCTCCTCGGTGCCGAGCAGGCCGGCGAAGACGGCGTGGGAGTCGAAGCGCGGCAGGCACAGCCAGTCGACCGTGCCGTCCCGGCAGACCAGCGCCGCGGTCTGCATGTCTCCGATCAGTGCGTAATCCTCGATGCGCCCGGCCACGTGCATCCCCATTCAAACGGCCACGTTCGCCCGCTCTCGGGGCGCTCGTTCTACGGTCAAGGGTTCGCTGTAAAAACGAACTGCCGGGCTCGAGTGTTTCCGGTGGTCTCCAGAACATGCCGACGGGGGATGGTTCCGCCCGCGCGCGCTCGGCAGCAAGTGTCCGAGCAACATACATCGGTACCCAGGGAATCTGCCCCCTCGTCCAGGCATCGTGGCTACGCCGAATGAGTTGCGGCCCTCACACGGGTCCGGGCGGCGGACCTCCCGGCGCGCGTACGTGCCCGGCGGGTGAAGATCATGTACGCGAGGTGAAGGTGCGTGTCAAGACGTGACCGGAAGCAGGCCACTCTTGACGCTGATACCCTGGTAGCCCGTGAGCCGGTGGTCATCGAACCCCCGAACCGCAGCGACGGCAACCTCCCCCGAGCATTCCACCGAGGGCGGAGCGGACGGCCGTACGCACCCCAGACCGCGACGCACGGGAGCCCCCCCTTGGCCATGCCACCCACATCCACGACGACCAAGCACATCTTCGTCACCGGGGGCGTCGCCTCCTCGCTCGGCAAGGGCCTGACGGCCTCCAGCCTGGGTGCGCTCCTCAAGGCGCGGGGCCTGCGGGTCACGATGCAGAAGCTCGACCCGTACCTGAACGTCGACCCCGGCACGATGAACCCGTTCCAGCACGGTGAGGTCTTCGTCACCAACGACGGCGCCGAGACCGACCTGGACATCGGCCACTACGAGCGCTTCCTGGACGTCGACCTCGACGGCTCGGCCAACGTCACCACCGGCCAGGTCTACTCGCAGGTCATCGCCAAGGAGCGGCGCGGCGAGTACCTGGGCGACACCGTGCAGGTCATCCCGCACATCACCAACGAGATCAAGCACCGCATCCGCCGCATGGCCACCGACGACGTCGACGTCGTCATCACGGAGGTCGGCGGCACGGTCGGCGACATCGAGTCGCTGCCGTTCCTGGAGACCGTCCGCCAGGTCCGCCACGAGGTCGGCCGCGACAACGTCTTCGTCGTGCACATCTCGCTGCTGCCCTACATCGGCCCCTCCGGCGAGCTGAAGACCAAGCCGACCCAGCACTCGGTCGCCGCCCTGCGCAACATCGGCATCCAGCCGGACGCCATCGTGCTGCGGGCCGACCGCGAGGTGCCGCTGTCCATCAAGCGCAAGATCTCGCTGATGTGCGACGTCGACGAGGCCGCCGTGGTCGCCGCGATCGACGCCAAGTCCATCTACGACATCCCCAAGGTCCTGCACACCGAGGGCCTGGACGCCTACGTCGTGCGCAAGCTCGACCTGCCCTTCCGCGACGTGAACTGGACGCAGTGGGAGGACCTCCTCGACCGGGTCCACAACCCCGACCACGAGGTCACCGTCGCGCTCGTCGGCAAGTACATCGACCTGCCCGACGCCTATCTGTCGGTGACCGAGGCGCTGCGCGCGGGCGGCTTCGCCAACCGCGCCCGCGTCAAGATCAAGTGGGTCACCTCCGACGACTGCAAGACCCCGGCCGGCGCCTCCCGCCAGCTCGGCGACGTCGACGCGGTGTGCATCCCCGGCGGCTTCGGCGACCGCGGCGTCACCGGCAAGGTCGGCGCGATCACCTACGCCCGCGAGAACAAGATCCCGCTGCTCGGCCTCTGCCTCGGCCTGCAGTGCGTCGTGATCGAGGCCGCGCGCAACCTCGCCGACATCCCGGACGCCAACTCCACCGAGTTCGACGCCGCCACCGCCCACCCCGTCATCTCGACCATGGCCGAGCAGATGGACATCGTCGCGGGTGAGGGCGACATGGGCGGCACCATGCGCCTCGGCATGTACCCGGCCAAGCTCGCCGAGGGCTCCGTCGTCCGCGAGGTCTACGACGGCAAGGAGTACGTCGAGGAGCGCCACCGCCACCGCTACGAGGTGAACAACGCCTACCGCGCCGACCTGGAGAAGAAGGCGGGCATCCTGTTCTCCGGCACCTCGCCCGACGGCAAGCTCGTCGAGTACGTCGAGTACCCGCGCGAGGTCCACCCGTACCTGGTCGCCACCCAGGCCCACCCGGAGCTGCGCTCGCGCCCGACCCGGCCCCACCCGCTCTTCGCGGGCCTGGTCAAGGCCGCGGTGAAGCGCAAGACGGGCGAGTAACCCAGGAGAGATACGGTGGCCGGGGTACGCGCTCCCAGCGGGGGCGCGTACCCCGGCTTTCGTCTGCACATGTGGAAGGACAGGACGACATGACGCTGAAGGACACCGCGGAGGAGTGGCGGATCACGGCGAGTGAGACGCCGTTCACCGGGAACAAGACCGCCGTGCGCACCGACGACGTCGTCATGCCCGACGGCTCCGTCTCCCGCCGCGACTACCAGGTCCACCCCGGCTCCGTCGCCGTCCTCGCCCTGGACGAGCACGACCGCGTCGTCGTCCTGCGCCAGTACCGCCACCCCGTGCGCCAGCGCCTCTGGGAGATCCCCGCGGGCCTGCTCGACGTGCCCGGCGAGAACCCGCTGAACGCCGCGCAGCGCGAGCTCTACGAGGAGGCGCACATCAAGGCCGAGGACTGGCGCGTCCTCACCGACGTCTACACCACGCCCGGCGGCTGCGACGAGGCCGTGCGGATCTTCCTCGCCCGCGAGCTGTCCGAGGCCGAGGGCGAGCGCTTCGCGGTCGAGGAGGAGGAGCTGGACATGGAGCTCGCGCGGGTCCCGCTCGACGAGCTCGTCCGCGGCGTCCTCGCGGGTGACCTGCACAACAACTGCCTGGTCGTGGGCGTGCTCTCGCTCACGGCGGCGCTGCGCGGCGACGGCCTCGACGCGCTGCGCCCGGCCGACGCGCCCTGGCCGGCGCGGCCCTTCGAGTCCTGAGGTCCGTCCGGGCGGCCCCGCGGGTCCGCCCGGACGGGTGCGGTGTGACCATCTCCTGATCCGATCGGGCGACTTGCCCGCGCCGCGGCGCCGGGAACGCGGCAAGGCCTGAACTAGGCTCTGCAAGCGTCCCGCCCGGAGTCCCGGCGGGTTCGTTCGCAGGCGGACGGGAGCGTTACCCGTGACGGATCAGGCGGTCGACACGGACGGTGCGGCGCGGGCCACCGCACCCCCGCCCACGAGTGCGGCGGCCGGCGCCGACGGGGGCGGGTTCGTGGGCCGCCACCGGGAGCTCAAGGAGCTCCGCGCCGACATCGACCGCGCCGGACTCGACACCCTCTCCGGCCGCAAGGCGCCCCGCGCCCGCGTCCTGCTCATCGCGGGCCGCCCCGGCTCCGGCCGCACCGCCCTCGCCGAGGAGCTGGCGCGCCGGCTCGCCGACGACTACCCCGACGGCATCCTGCGCGCCCGCCTCACCGACCCCGACGGCACGCCCGTCCCCACCGAGCGCACCGCCCGGGACCTCCTCGACGCCCTCGCCGTGCCCGCCCCCGCGGGCGCGGACGCGGACGAGCTGGCCGCCACGCTGCGCGCCGCCCTCGCCGACCGCCGCGCCCTGCTGCTCCTCGACGACGTCGCGGAACCCACCGAGATCCCCGACGTCCCCGCCGTCCGCGCTGTCCCGGACGCCCCGGACGTCACCGGCGCCGCCGACGGCACGGACACCGACTCCGACGCCGATCCCTACGCCGTTCCCGACGCGGATCCGGACGACCGGCCCCCGGTGGCCGCCGGGGGCGCCGCCCAGGTCGACCCGCTGCTCCCGGACACCCCCGACTGCCTGGTCGTCGCCGTGTCCGGCGGCCCTCTCACCGGCATCCCCGACGTCCGGCCCTGCACGATCGGCGGCCTGGACACCAAGGCCGCGGTCGAGCTGCTGACCCGCAGCGCGGGCTCGGTGCGCGTCACCGTCGACCCGCGCTCCGCCGAGACCCTGGCCGAGGCGTGCGAGGGGCACCCCGCGGCCCTCGTGATCGCCGGCGGCTGGCTCGCGGCCCGGCCCAAGGCCGCCGTCGCCGACCTCGCCAAACAGGTCCGCGAACTGCCCGAGGAGGGCCTGGCGGACTCGGGGCTCGCCCGCGTCTTCCGGCACGCCTACGCCGGCCTGCCCGCCCCCTCCGCCCGGATGCTGCGCCTGCTGTGCCTCGCCCCCGCCGGGTACGTCGACCCGCACACCGCCTCCGCGCTCGCGGGCTGCTCGGTGCACGGCGCCCGCGCCGCCCTCGACGACTTCGTCGCCCTCGGCCTGCTGCGGACGGTCCCCTCGCCGCTGCCGCAGTACGAGGTGCCGGGCTGTCTCGTACCGCTGCTGCGGAGGCTGATGGAGACCCAGGACCGGCCGGGCGAGGTGCAGTTGGCCCGCGCCCGGATGCTGGAGCGGACCGTGCGGCTGCTCCAGTCCTGCCGCGCCGTCACCGAGCCCGGCGACGCCGCCGCGCGCGCCAAGCTGGCCGGGCTGCCCCGCGCCCTGCGCTTCCCGAACCCGCGCGCCGCCGCCGAATGGCTGCGCATCCGCCAGCCCGCGCTGCTCGCCGCCGCCCGGCTCGCGGTCGCCGACGGGGAGCTGGACACGCTCGCCCGGCGGCTGATGTCGGCCCTGGCCCGGGCCCTGGCCGCGCACCGCGGCACCGAGGCCGCCGCCCCCGAGCTGTACGGCATCCACCAGCTCGTCCTCGACGTCGCCGAGCGCCGGCACCTGCCGCGCGAGCAGGCCGCGGCGCTGCTGAACCTCGCCGACCTGGACGCCCGGACGGGCCGCACGCACGAGGCCCTGGCCCGCTACCGCGCCGCCCTCGACTGCGCCCGGGCGGCGGGCGACCCGTACGCGACCGGCCGCGCGATGGAATCCGTGGGCGGCGCCTACCAGGAGCTGGGCGACTTCTCGCGGGCCGCCGACTGGTACGGCAGGGCGCTCACCCACCGCCAGGCCCGCGACGAGCGCGCCGACGCCGCCCGGCTGCACGGCCGCATCGCCACCGCCCACACCTACGCCGGCCGCTACGGCGAGGCCCTGCGCAACTGGCGCTCGGCCGTCGCGGGCTACCGCAGGCTGGGCGACCTGCCGGCCCGCGCCCGGGCGCTGGGCGAGCTGGCCCGGGTCCAGGAGTACGCGGGCCGCCCCGAGGACTGCCTGCGTACCTGCCGGCAGGCCCTGGAGCTGGCGCGTCAGGCCCAGGACGTCCGGCTGCTCGCGGCGCTCCAGCTCCGGCTCGCGGACGCCCTGGACCGGCTCGGCGACCCGACCGCCGCCCGGCTGCACCGCGCCGCCGCCGAGCGCATCCTGGGAAGTGGGCCCTCCGACGGATCCGCCGAGGTCGCGGGCCCTGCACTTCACGATGGAGCCCCGGCTTCCGCCTACGAAATCAGTAGTCCATCTGGCCAAGGTTGATGCTTTGAAAGGCTAGACAGCGAGAAATCCTTCATTAGACTGGCTCCGCCGCGTGTCTACGCGGTGTCTTCCGATGCGCTCGCGTGCGTACCGGTTTGGACCGCATTGCCCGAAATCCCCCTGAGCCAAGGACCGTGATCGACGTGAAGGTCGGCATCCCCCGCGAGGTCAAGAACAACGAGTTCCGGGTGGCCATCACCCCCGCCGGCGTGCACGAGCTGGTGCGCCACGGCCACCAGGTCGTCATCGAGCGGAACGCCGGCGTCGGCTCCTCGATCACGGACGAGGAGTACGTCGCCGCCGGTGCCGAGATCCTCGGGACCGCCGACGAGGTCTGGGCCGCCGCCGACCTGCTGCTGAAGGTCAAGGAGCCCATCGCGGAGGAGTACCACCGCCTCCGCAAGGACCAGACCCTCTTCACCTACCTGCACCTGGCCGCCTCCAAGGAGTGCACGGACGCGCTCCTGGAGTCGGGCACCACCGCCATCGCGTACGAGACGGTGGAGCTGCCGAGCCGCGCGCTGCCGCTGCTCGCCCCGATGTCCGAGGTGGCGGGCCGCCTGGCCCCGCAGGTCGGCGCCTACCAGCTCATGCGCGCCAACGGCGGCCGCGGCGTCCTGCCCGGCGGTGTCCCGGGCGTGGCGGCGGGCCGGGCCGTGGTCATCGGCGGCGGCGTCTCCGGCTGGAACGCCGCGCAGATCGCCATCGGCATGGGCTTCCACGTGACCCTGCTCGACAAGGACATCAACAAGCTCCGCGAGGCCGACAAGATCTTCGGCACGAAGATCCAGACCGTCGTCTCCAACGCCTTCGAGCTGGAGAAGGCCTGCCTGGAGGCCGACCTCGTGATCGGCGCCGTGCTCATCCCGGGCGCCAAGGCCCCCAAGCTCGTCACCAACGAGCTGGTCTCGCGCATGAAGCCCGGAAGTGTCCTTGTCGACATCGCGATCGACCAGGGCGGCTGCTTCGAGGACTCGCGCCCGACCACGCACGCCGAGCCGACCTTCCCGGTGCACGAGTCGGTGTTCTACTGCGTCGCCAACATGCCCGGCGCGGTGCCCAACACCTCCACGTACGCGCTGACCAACGCGACGCTGCCGTACATCGTGTCCCTGGCCAACAACGGCTGGGTGGAGGCCCTGCGCCGCGACCCGGCGCTCGCGCTCGGCCTCAACACACATGAGGGCAAGGTCGTTTACAAGGAGGTCGCCGAGGCGCACGGCTACGAGCACGTGGAGCTGGACTCCCTGCTCGGCTGATCTCGGCGAACGTCAACAAAAGTCGTCAATCTCACGCCAGCGGCCGGACCTTGCGAGGGGTCCGGCCGCCGCTGGTTCGGCGCGAACACGCTCAACTCGCCGTGAAAATTACCCTTTAACCGTTTCGCCCACCCCGGAAATGTCCCGACGACGCGGCGTACGCCCTTGACACCGGGGGGTTCCGTCGCCGACACATCGGGCCGGGTCCGGCGGATTGTGTTGCTGCGGAGCGGTGACACGCCATAGAGTCGCCAACCGTCGGCATGGTGCCACGCTGACCTATCTAGAAATTTCCTGGTCACCAAGGAGGTAAGACGACTTGTGAATGAGTCGACATTTGCTCCCGGGGGTGGTCAACCAGGAATGCCTGGAAGGGGCCAGGGCCCCGTCGGGCTCGAGGCTGTCGGCTCCGTCGCTGTCCGCACCTTCGAAGCCCGCCAGAGTCCGACACCGTCAGCACCCCAGAGCATGGATGGCCAACACGTGAACGCCATGGCCGGCGACCGGAGTGGCGACAACACCACCCCTGATCCCCTCGCCGACTACGAGGAACTGCCCCAGGGCCACTTCTACGACCCCGACGCGGAGTACGAGCCCGACCCCGAGTACGCGGCCACGCTCGCCCCCGACGCCGCGCGTCAGCGCCGCGAGCGCATCGGCCCGACCGGACGTCCGCTGCCGTACTTCCCGATCCCGGGGCCCCTCACCGACCACGGGCCCGCGAAGATCATCGCGATGTGCAACCAGAAGGGCGGCGTCGGCAAGACCACGTCGACCATCAACCTGGGCGCCGCGCTCGCGGAGTACGGACGCCGGGTGCTGCTCGTGGACTTCGACCCGCAGGGCGCCCTCTCGGTCGGCCTCGGCGTGAACCCGATGGAGCTCGACCTCACGGTCTACAACCTGCTCATGGAGCGGGGCATGTCCGCCGACGAGGTGCTCCTGAAGACCGCGGTCCCCAACATGGACCTGCTGCCGAGCAACATCGACCTCTCCGCCGCCGAGGTGCAGCTCGTCAGCGAGGTCGCGCGCGAGTCGACCCTGCAGCGCGCCCTGAAGCCGCTGATGGCCGACTACGACTACATCGTGATCGACTGCCAGCCCTCGCTCGGCCTGCTCACGGTCAACGCGCTCACCGCGGCCCACAAGGTCATCGTGCCCCTGGAGTGCGAGTTCTTCGCGCTGCGCGGTGTGGCCCTGCTCACCGAGACCATCGAGAAGGTCCAGGAGCGGCTCAACCCCGACCTGGAGCTCGACGGCATCCTCGCGACGATGTACGACTCGCGCACGGTGCACAGCCGCGAGGTCCTCGCGCGCGTGGTCGAGGCGTTCGACGACCACGTCTACCACACGGTGATCGGCCGGACCGTGCGCTTCCCGGAGACCACGGTCGCCGGTGAGCCCATCACGACGTACGCCTCGAACTCGGTCGGTGCGGCCGCCTATCGCCAGCTCGCCAGGGAGGTGCTCGCCCGGTGTCACGCCGAGTGAGTCTGCCCGGGGCCGACGAACTGTTCCGCACCACCGGGGGGATGGCGCTGCAGGCGTCCACGCCCCGGCGCCAGACGAACGGCGAGACCAGGGTGCCCGCGCCCGCGGGCGACAGCGACGAGGCCGCGGCGGAGGAGTCGCACGCCTCCGCCGCCGCGCAGGGCGAGGGCGAGTCCGCCGAGCACCCGGCGGACGACGCGGAGTCGGGCACCGGCACCCGCGGCCGCCCCGCGGCCGACGACGACAGCGGCAAGAACTCCGCGGGACGCCGCACCGCGCAGGAAGGTTCTGGCACCCCCGGCACCGGCAAGAACGCGGGCACCCCGGGCGGTTCGGGCTCCACGGCCACGCAGACGCGCCGCCGCGGCCGGGCCGCCAACCGGCGTCCCAGCGGCCGTGAGCGGCACGACGAGAAGATCACCGTGTACGTCTCCGCCGAGGAGCTGATGGACCTGGAGCACGCGCGCCTCGTGCTGCGCGGCGAGCACGGGCTCGCGGTGGACCGCGGGCGGATCGTGCGCGAGGCCGTCGCCGTCGTCCTGGCCGACCTGGAATCGCGCGGGGACGCGAGCATCCTCGTCCGACGGCTGCGCGGGCGGTAGCGGTAGCCTTCCGGCCAGTACGCCGCCGTCACGCTGCCGCTTCGCCTTGGACCGAGATGCCTTCCGACGCCGCCCCCGCCGAGCCCCGCCGTCCGCGGCGGTCGCTGGGGCGGGGCGGGGCGGCCGTCTCCTCCCCGAGCCCGCCACCGCCCGCCGCGCCCGCGGACGGCCCCTCGGCGCCCCTCGGTGACACCGGGGCGGAGCAGCCGGAGGAGGAGTCCGGCGGGGACGGGCCCGGTGCGGACGGCCCGGGCGCGCCCGGTGCGGACGGCCCCGGTGGGGGCGCGCGCGCCGCCGACGGGCAGTTCCGGGTCCGGCTCGCGAACTTCGAGGGCCCCTTCGACCTGTTGCTGCAGCTCATCTCCAAGCACAAGCTGGACGTCACCGAGGTCGCGCTGTCCAAGGTGACCGACGAGTTCATGGCGCACATCCGGGCCATGGGGCCCGACTGGGACCTGGACCGCACCACGGAGTTCCTGGTGGTCGCGGCCACGCTGCTCGACCTGAAGGCGGCGCGGCTGCTGCCCGCCGCCGAGGTCGAGGACGAGGCCGACCTCGCGCTCCTGGAAGCCCGGGACCTGCTGTTCGCGCGGCTGCTGCAGTACCGCGCGTACAAGCAGATCGCCGACATCTTCAGCGGGCGCCTCGACGACGAGGCGCGGCGCTACCCGCGCACCGTCGGGCTCGAACCGCACCACGCCGAGCTGCTGCCCGAGGTCGTCATCAGCATCGGCGCCGAGGGTTTCGCCAGGCTCGCCGTGAAGGCCATGCAGCCCAAGCCGAAGCCGCAGGTGTACGTCGACCACATCCACGCCCCGCTGGTGTCGGTGCGCGAGCAGGCGGCCGTCGTCGTGGCGCGGCTGCGGGAGCGCGGGCAGGCCGGTTTCCGCGAGCTGATCGAGGAGCTGGGCCCCGACGACACCCTGACCGTCGTGGCGCGCTTCCTGGCGCTCCTGGAGCTGTACCGGGAGAAGGCCGTCGCCCTGGAGCAGGACGACCCGCTGGGGGAGCTGACGGTGCGCTGGACGGGCGGGGACGGCGACGGGGAGCCGACCGTCACCGATGAGTTCGACCGGGCCCCCGAGCCGCAGGAGGAGAAGTCGTGAGCACCGAGCGCGTCGTCGGCGAGCTGCGGACCGAGGTCGCCGAGCTCGACCTGAAGCCCGCCCTGGAGGCCGTCCTGATGGTCGTGGACGAGCCCGCCACCGAGGAGCAGCTCGCCAAGGTCCTCCAGCGGCCCCGGCGGGCCGTCGCGCTGGCGCTGCGCGAGCTCGCCGACGAGTACGCCGTCCAGGGCCGCGGCTTCGAGCTGCGCCTGGTGGCGGGCGGCTGGCGCTACTACACGCGGCCCGCGTACGCGCCCGCCGTCGAGGGCTTCGTCCTGGACGGGCAGCACGCCCGGCTCACGCAGGCGGCCCTGGAGACGCTCGCGGTGGTCGCCTACCGCCAGCCGGTCAGCCGCTCGCGGGTCTCGGCGGTGCGCGGAGTGAACTGCGACGGGGTCATGCGCACCCTGCTCCAGCGCGGTCTGGTGGAGGAGGCGGGCGCGGAACCCGAAACAGGTGCGATCCTGTACAGGACGACGAACTACTTCCTGGAGCGGATGGGCCTGCGCGGCCTGGACGAGCTCCCGGAGCTCGCGCCCTTCCTCCCGGAGGCGGAGGCGATCGAGGCCGAGACACTGGAAGGAATCCCGTCGTTCGATCCGGACGCACTGGACGCTCCGGACGACGAGACGCAGACGACCTAAGACGGAACTTTGATGCGAAGCAGCAGCGGCAGGAACAGCAGCGGAAACAACGGCGGGAGCCGTGGTGGCAACAGCGGCGGCCGCGGCAGCAGCGGCGGGCGCGGCACCTACCGGGGCGCCGGCAACAACCGCGACGACAAGCAGGGCCGCCCCAAGAAGCCCCGCCCCGAGGAGCGGCGCTACGACGTCGGCCCCGGCGCCTCGCCCGACGGCCCGAAGTCGGGGCGCGGCGCGTCCGCGCGCGGCGGCGCCAAGAGCGGCCCCAAGCGCGGCCAGGACCAGCGCGGCAGCGGCCGGGGCCGTCCGGCGCCCGCGCGCTCGCGTGAGTACGAGACGCGGATCGAGGAGCGCAACCGTGACCGGTACGCGGGCAAGAAGGAGGTCAAGCTCCCCAAGACCTTCCCCGGTGCCGAGCAGGAGGGCGAGCGGCTCCAGAAGGTGCTCGCCCGCGCCGGGTACGGCTCGCGGCGCGCCTGCGAGGAGCTGATCGAGCAGGCCCGTGTCGAGGTCAACGGCGAGATCGTCCTGGAGCAGGGCCTGCGCGTGCAGCCCGAGAAGGACGAGATCAAGGTCGACGGCCTGACCGTGGCCACGCAGTCGTACCAGTTCTTCGCGCTCAACAAGCCCGCCGGTGTCGTCTCCACCATGGAGGACACCGAGGGCCGCCAGTGCCTCGGCGACTACGTGACCAACCGCGAGACGCGGCTCTTCCACGTGGGACGGCTCGACACCGAGACCGAGGGCGTCATCCTGCTCACCAACCACGGCGAGCTGGCGCACCGCCTGACCCACCCCAAGTACGGCGTGAAGAAGGTCTACCTCGCGCACATCGTGGGCCCGATCCCGCGTGACCTGGGCAAGCAGCTCAAGGACGGCATCCAGCTCGAGGACGGGTACGCCCGCGCGGACCACTTCCGCGTCGTCGAGCAGACCGGCAAGAACTACCTGGTCGAGGTCACGCTGCACGAGGGCCGCAAGCACATCGTGCGCCGCATGCTCGCCGAGGCGGGCTTCCCGGTGGAGAAGCTGGTCCGGGTCGCCTTCGGCCCGATCACCCTCGGCGACCAGAAGTCGGGCTGGCTGCGCCGCCTGTCCAACACCGAGGTCGGCATGCTGATGAAGGAAGTCGACCTGTAGGGCCGGCCGAGCCGGTGGTGGACGCGCTCGACCCGGGCGCCGTCCTGGACGCGGCGCAGGCGGGCTCAGCGCTGCCGGGCGCCCACACCGCGGATGACGCCCCGCACGACCTGGTCGTCCGGGTCCGCCTGGAGGGCCCGCAGCGCTGACGCCCGGCGGGCGCGGAACAGGAAGTCCTCGACGCGGCGGCGGTCCGGCTCCGGCGGCAGCGGGCTGCGGGCCGCCGCCGCGTCGGCCTCCGCGGCGAGCCGCGCCATCCGGGCCTCCACCTCGGGCCAGGGCACCTCGCCGCGCCTGACCGCGAGCAGCGGTTCGCGCTGCTCGCCCACGTCGAGGGTCAGCTCGCCGGTGCGGAGCAGGTCGCGGCAGCTCGTCAGCAGGCGCAGCAGGTGCATGGCGTGCTTCCAGCGCGGGGCGCCGTGCGTGCGGACGTCCGCCTCCAGCTTCCTGCGCCGGCCGAGCGCGTACCGGGCGAAGGCCTCGTGGGCCTGGCGGGACAGGAAGGCCCCGCGCAGGGAGAGCAGCTCGCGGCCGGTGTCCGTGACGTGTTCGACGAGCGGTGAGTGCAGGCACTCCAGGATGTTCGGGTTGGCCCGCAGCGCCAGCTCGCAGAACCGCTCCAGCTCCCAACTGAACTGTTCGTCGGCCGGCCCGTCGACGTGCGTGGGCGGCTTCGCGAAGCGCCAGTAGAGCTCCGTCGGCGCGAGGTAGACGCCCCGCCGGTCGGTGTCGCTGTCCGCCGTGGCCAGGCCGAAGGCGCGCGAGCCCATGACGCACGCGTAGACCGTGTGGTCGCGGACCAGGTCGTGGGGGGTGGCGGGGGCGTCCATCCCCGGAGCGTACGCGGTTGGTCAGCCGGGCCGGCCGCCTCCCCGGAGGGGTCGTTGCCGTACGCCGTCCCGCACCGGCGCCTCCGAGTGGCGGGGCGCGTCGGCGCGGGCGACATTGGCAGGGTCCGGGGCCCCTGCCCCGCGGGCGGGGCCGGGCCGAGCGAAAGGCGCGACCATGGCGGGTAACGATCCGGGCGGGCTCCACGGGGGCCTCGCCGAGGGCAGCGGGGGCGTCCTGGGCGCCCTGCTCGGCGTACTGGTGCACAAGGGCGGCGTCGGCAACAACCCCCTCGACGGGCTGATCGACAGCTTCACCGCGGCGGGGCTCGGCGACCGCATCGAGTCGTGGGTCGCCTCGGGCGAGAACCAGCCCGTGACCGGGGCGCAGGTGCGGCGTGCGCTGTCCGGCGGCACCCTCGAACAGGTTGCCGCCGAGGCCGGTGTCACGCCCGACCAGGCCTCCGACGAGATCGCCCGGCTGCTGCCGGGCGTCATCGACGAGCTGACCCCCGACGGACAGGTGCCCAGCGCCTCCCTGGAGGAGGTCATCCGCCACCAGGGGCTCTGACCGCCCGGTACGCGACCCCGTCCCGGGAGGTGCCTGGCGGTGACTAGGCTTGCCGCACCGGACGGGAGCGGACGGCGGACGGCGGACGGCGGACGGCGGACGAACGAGGAGCGGGAACGTGGCGGCACGAGCGGCGCGGGGCGCCGTGCGGCGGGGGCGGGGCACGACCGCCGCCCCTCACCGGCCCACGGCTGCCGCCCCTCAGCGGCCCATGCCTGCCACCCCCCGGCGGTCCACGCCTGCCGCCCGGCGGCGGAGCCCGGCTCCCGCCCGGCGAGGTGGCCTGGCGGCGGCCCGTCGAGGTCGCCTGGCCGCGGCCCGGGAGCGGCGCGCTGCCGCGGGGCCGCCGCTGCGGACGCCTGCTTGTGGCCGGGGGTGGCACCTGCGCGCCGCCCGAGCACGGCACATGCCGCCTGCCCGAGCGGGACGCACGTCCGCCGCTCAGGCACGGCACGTGTCCGCCGCTCAGGCACGGCACACGCCCGCCCCAGCGCCGTTCACGCCCGCCCCCCTGTGCGCCCACGCCCCCACGGCCACGCCTCGCCCGAGCGGTGGCGGTCGCCTTTCCGGTGCCGGTGCGCTCCGGAGGGTGTCGCGCGCCCCCGAGGCGGGCGGCGGCTCCCCGGCGGGCCCCGTCCCGCGCCCCGTCCACGTCGAGACCGATCGCCCCAGGTCCGGGAGCGCCCAGGGGTTCCCGGGCGCCGCGGCCGCACCCCGCAAGGACATCGCCCAGTGAGAACCGCCCTCGTCATCGGCACCGGCCTCATCGGTACCTCCGCCGCCCAGGCCCTGGCGCGGCGCGGCGTCACCGTCCACCTCGCCGACCACGACCCCGAGCAGGCCCGCACCGCCGCCGCGCTCGGCGCCGGCACCGACGCGGCTCCGGCGGGGCCCGTGGACCTGTGCCTGGTGGCCGTGCCGCCCGCGCACGTCGCCGCCACCCTCGCCGACGTCATCCGGCGCGGCGCCGCCCGGGGCTACCTGGACGTCGCCAGCGTCAAGGGCGGTCCGCGCCGCGAGCTGGAGGCGCTGGGCCTCGACCTGACCGCGTACATCGGTACGCACCCCATGTCCGGGCGGGAGCGCAGCGGGCCCCTGGCCGCGTCCGCCGACCTCTTCGAGGGCAGGCCCTGGGTGCTCACGCCGACCCGCGACACCGACACCGAGGTGCTCAACCTGGCCCTGGAACTGGTCGCGCTGTGCCAGGCGGTGCCCGTCGTCATGGACGCCGACGCCCACGACCGCGCGGTCGCGCTGGTCTCGCACATGCCGCACCTGGTCTCCAGCATGGTCGCGGCCCGCCTGGAGCACGCCGAGGAGGCCGCGGTCCGGCTGTGCGGGCAGGGCATCCGCGACGTCACGCGGATCGCGGCGTCCGACCCCCGCATGTGGATCGACATCCTCTCCGCGAACCCCGGCCCGGTGGCCGACCTGCTCGCCGCCGTCGCCGCCGACCTGGAGGAGACCGTCACCGCGCTGCGCGGCCTGCAGTCGGCCGACGCCGACAAGCGGCGCGACGGGGCCGCCGGGGTGGAGAGCGTGCTGCGCCGCGGCAACGCCGGGCGGTCGCGCGTCCCGGGCAAGCACGGCGCGGCGCCGAAGGCGTACGAGGTCGTGGCCGTGCTCATCGACGACCAGCCGGGCCAGCTCGCGCGGATCTTCGCCGACGCGGACCGGGCCGGGGTCAACGTCGAGGACGTCCGCATCGAGCACGCCACCGGCCAGCAGGCCGGTCTC
The DNA here is from genome assembly GCF_030010595.1 of Streptomyces sp. CC224B. Classification (NCBI taxonomy): domain Bacteria; kingdom Bacillati; phylum Actinomycetota; class Actinomycetes; order Kitasatosporales; family Streptomycetaceae; genus Streptomyces; species Streptomyces sp. CC224B. Next base: position 20,688 of record NZ_JASCXL010000077.1, read on the forward strand.
GTGCAGCTCATGGTGGAGCCCGCGGCGGTGGCCCCGCTGACCACGGCCCTGCGCGAGCGGGGCTGGTCCCTCCGGCAGTAGCGGGGCCCCCGGGCGGCGGCGGGACCCTCGGGCGTGGCGGGGCGCCCCCGGGCGGCGGCGGGCCCGGGCGGCTTCGGGAGGCCCCGCGAGGGCCGGGGCGGGAGCCAGTAACCTTGTGCGGGGCGCCGTCGGCGTTCCGTGTCCCAGTGAAACGAGAAGGGTGTCCGCAGCCCCGTGGAAACCGTGGAAAATACCGCCGCCGCAGGCCCGGTGATCGTCGCCATCGACGGGCCCTCCGGCACGGGGAAGTCCAGCACGTCCAAGGCCGTCGCCGCCCAGCTCGGCCTGAGCTACCTGGACACCGGTGCCCAGTACCGGGCGATCACCTGGTGGATGGTGAACAACGGCATCGACCTCGGCGACCCCGCCGAGATCGCGGCCGCGGCCGGCAAGCCCGAGATCCTCTCCGGCACGGACCCGGCGGCGCCGACGATCACGGTCGACGGCACGGACGTCGCGGGCCCGATCCGCACCCAGGAGGTCACCTCCAAGGTCAGCGCGGTCAGCGCGGTCCCCGAGGTGCGCACCCGGATCACCGAGCTGCAGCGCTCCATCGCCCGTTCCGCGGAGCGGGGCATCGTCGTCGAGGGCCGGGACATCGGCACCACGGTGCTGCCCGACGCCGACCTGAAGATCTTCCTGACGGCGTCCGCGGAGGCCCGCGCCGCCCGCCGCTCCGGCGAGCTCAAGGGCGCCGACGTCAACGCCACCCGCGAGGCCCTGATCCGGCGGGACGCCGCCGACTCCAGCCGCAAGGCGTCGCCGCTCGCCAAGGCCGCCGACGCCGTCGAGGTCGACACCACCGAGCTCACCCTCCAGCAGGTCATCGAGTGCGTCGTCACCCTCGTCGAGGAGAAGCGGGCGGGCACGTGACCTCGGAGCACTCCGAGCGCGGCGCCGAGGTCGGGCGGCGCATCGGCGTCGGCCTGATGTACGGCCTGTGGAAGCCCCGGGTGCTCGGCGCCTGGCGGGTGCCGGCGAGCGGCCCGGTCATCCTCGCGGTGAACCACTCGCACAACCTCGACGGCCCCATGGTCATGGGGGTCGCGCCCCGCCCGGCGCACTTCCTGGTCAAGCAGGAGGCGTTCGTCGGCCCGCTCGGCCCCTTCCTGGACGCCATCGGCCAGGTGCGGGTGGACCGCTCGACGGCCGACCGCAAGGCGATCACCGGCGCGCTCGGTGTCCTGGAGCGGGGCGGCGTCCTCGGGATCTTCCCCGAGGGCACCCGCGGCGACGGCGACTTCGCCTCGCTGCGCGCCGGTCTCGCATACTTCGCCGTGCGCTCCGGGGCGCCGATCGTCCCGGTCGCTGTCCTTGGCAGCGCGGAGCGGCGCAGCCGCCTGATACGGCAGGTGCCGCCGCTGCGGGGCCGTGTCGACGTCGTCTTCGGCGACCCGTTCCCGGCACAGGACGCGGCGGACGGCGGCGGGCGGCGCACGCGCAAGGCGCTGGACGAGGCGACCGTGCGCATCCAGGGGAAGCTCGGCGCCCACCTGGAAAACGCCAGGCGCCTCACCGGGCGCTGAGCGAGAATCGCAGTCAGGTGACGGCTCCGCCCACCTGGCCGCCCCGGTCGCCCGGCCGGGGCCAGGGGGCCGCCCCTGGGAGAATGCAGCAGTAGTGGCCGTCGTACGACGGGCCACCGATCACCACGATGAACGACGAGGTACGGACTTCATGAACGACCAGATCCAGCCCGAGGGCGGGGGCTCGGCCGAGCACGCCGCGCACGACCACGGTGCGCTCGGCGACGCCGAGTACGCGGAGTTCATGGAGCTCGCCGCCGAAGAGGGCTTCGACGTCGAGGACGTCGAGGGCGCCATCGAGGCGGCCGGGCACGGCCCGCTGCCCGTCCTCGCCGTCGTCGGCCGTCCGAACGTCGGCAAGTCGACGCTGGTGAACCGCATCATCGGCCGCCGCGAGGCCGTCGTCGAGGACAAGCCGGGCGTCACCCGCGACCGCGTGACGTACGAGGCCGAGTGGGCCGGGCGCCGCTTCAAGGTCGTCGACACCGGCGGCTGGGAGCAGGACGTCCTCGGCATCGACGCGTCCGTCGCCGCCCAGGCGGAGTACGCCATCGAGGCGTCCGACGCCGTCGTCTTCGTCGTGGACGCGAAGGTCGGCGCGACCGACACCGACGAGGCCGTCGTACGGCTGCTGCGCAAGGCGGGCAAGCCCGTCGTGCTGTGCGCCAACAAGGTCGACGGCCCGAGCGCCGAGGCCGACGCGGCGATGCTGTGGTCCCTCGGCCTCGGCGAGCCGCACCCCGTCTCGGCGCTGCACGGCCGCGGCACCGGCGACATGCTCGACGCCGTCCTGGAGGCGCTGCCGGAGGCGCCCGCGCAGACCTTCGGCACGGCGGTCGGCGGCCCGCGCCGCATCGCCCTCATCGGCCGCCCGAACGTCGGCAAGTCGTCCCTCCTGAACAAGGTGGCGGGCGAGGAGCGCGTCGTGGTCAACGAGCTCGCGGGCACCACCCGCGACCCGGTCGACGAGCTCATCGAACTGGGCGGCGTGACCTGGAAGTTCGTCGACACGGCGGGTATCCGCAAGCGCGTCCACCTCCAGCAGGGCGCCGACTACTACGCCTCCCTGCGCACGGCGGCCGCCGTGGAGAAGGCCGAGGTCGCCGTCATCCTCATCGACGCCAGCGAGTCGATCAGCGTGCAGGACCAGCGCATCGTCACGATGGCGGTGGAGGCGGGCCGCGCGGTCGTCCTCGCGTTCAACAAGTGGGACACCCTCGACGAGGAGCGCCGCTACTACCTGGAGCGGGAGATCGAGACCGAGCTCGCCCAGGTGGCCTGGGCCCCGCGGGTGAACGTGTCCGCCCGCACCGGCCGCCACATGGAGAAGCTGGTCCCCGCGATCGAGACGGCCCTCGCGGGCTGGGAGACGCGGGTGCCGACGGGCCGGCTGAACGCCTTCCTCGGCGAGCTGGTCGCCGCCCACCCGCACCCGGTCCGGGGCGGCAAGCAGCCGCGCATCCTGTTCGGGACGCAGGCGGGCACCAAGCCGCCGCGGTTCGTGCTGTTCGCCTCGGGCTTCATCGAGCACGGCTACCGCCGCTTCGTGGAGCGCAGGCTGCGCGAGGAGTTCGGCTTCGAGGGCACGCCGATCCACATCTCGGTGCGGGTGCGCGAGAAGCGCGGGCAGAAGAAGAAGTAGCGCGGCGGCAGGTGGCGCGGAAGCAGACGCAGCGCCACCACCCGCACGCCGATGCCCGGTCTCCCAAGGGGGAGGCCGGGCATCGGCGTGCCGGGTGCGGGGTGGGGGAGTCTCAGCCCCGGCGCGGCCCCGGCGGGAGCGCGGCCGGGAAGAGCTGGCCGTAGCCGTGGTGGTCGGCCTGGGCGGGCTGGCCGTAGCGCGCCACCTGGAAGGCGTGGTGCCGGGGGTCGTGGCGCGGGTCCTGCCGGGGGGTCTGGCGGTAGTCGTGCCGGGCGGTGCCGTGCTGCGCGCCGCCGTACGGGCCGGTGCCGAAGCCCGTGAACCTCAGTTCCTCCTCGCCGGTCCGGTCGCCGGGCAGCGCCCGGAACGCCTTGAGGTACTCGCTGTACAGGGCGTCGTAGATCGGCGTGGCCGAGAAACTGCCCGTGGTGTCCTGCGCCGCGCGCATGGACGGGATGGGACTGGTGTACGGCCGGTGGTGTGAGGCGTCGTATACGTGCACGTCAGTGCCAACGACCTGGGGGGTTGTCGGGATGCGGGGCCGCGGCCCCGAATGTCGCTCAGGTGCCGGCGAGCGGCATCGAGCACGCCACCAGGCGGCCCCGGGACGCCGCGCGGTCCAGGGCGTCGCGCAGCAGGTCCTCGCGCGGCTGGCGGCCGACGGTGCCGGACGGGGTCGCGTACAGCAGGACCGACTGGAGCTTGGTGGCCGCCGTGCGCCAGCCGTCGGTGACCTGGAGCGGCTGGTGGGCCTGCCACCAGGCGACGGGGGAGCCGCCGCCCGCGCCCGGCTGGAGGATGGCGTGGAGCTGGCCCACGGCGAGCAGCACCGACCAGCCGTGCAGCGTCGGGGGCAGCCCGGCCAGCGAGGACACCGGCATGAAGCCCTGCTCGATCAGCAGCGGCAGGAAGTCGTCGCCGCCGCCGGGGGCCGCGCCCGGGCGGGCGATGGGCCCGGTCGGCTCCACGACGAGGGCCGGGTGCAGCTCGCCGTCGACGAGGACCAGGCCGCTGGTCACGCCGAGCACGGCCTGCTCGGGGGCGGCGTCGGCGGGGTGGAACGGCGCCCCGGCGTCGCCGCCGGTGATGGACCGTACGGCGCCCTGGAGCTGCTCCTCGGCGACCTCGACGATCTGGGACGGCAGGCAGGTGGCGTGGGCGAAGGCGAGCACGGCCGTCTCGTCGCCGACGAACAGGACCGTGCTGGTGCGCTCGCGCTCCGAGTCGCCGGGGGTGCGGCAGGACGTGCAGTCGTAGGCGCCCGGGGCGTTCTCCCCGGCGAGCAGGCGGTCGGCTTCTTCGTCGCCGATCTCGGCGCGTACCTCGTCGCTGAGGTCGAGCATGCGCGGCACGGGTGACTCCTCGGAATCGATGCGTGGGCGTCCGGGTGGCGCCCGGCTCATGAAGGAGACAACGGGCGATCAGTGGCCCAAGTCACGCGCGCGGGCGAGCGGAATTGAACTACCCGCAGCGGACGGTGAGTTGATCAACGGAATCCGTTACTCCGCGCCAACGTCTGCCCTATGAAAGGAAGTTGGGGCGGTGAGGTGAGTCACAGATCGCGAGCGGCCCTGGACGTCATATGCGGATATGTGCGCAGGAAGAGGGTGTCCGGAATTCGCCGATACCCCCGGTAACAGCCGACTGGCCAGGAATGACGAGGCGCCGGTTGCCGCCCTGACGAAGGGAGCCTCAGATTCCACCGCCGTGTGCAGTGAGCACCGCTCGGGTACGTCCGCCGGTCGCGCCGGTCACGGCGCCGCAACCGCGGCACCGCAGGCGCGGCAGCGTCACAACGCGACGGCGGGCGGGGCTCGGCGGGACCCCGGCGCCGGACGCGTACGGGGCCCGCGGAGCCCGGGGGAACCCGGGTCCTCCGAGAGGGAGATCCATGTCCGAACGTCCCAGGAACATTCGCAGGACGGCAGTGCTCGGCGGCGCCGCGCTCCTCGCCCCGCTGGGCCTGCTCGCCACGGCCGGCCAGGCCGCGGCGGACGGCGGAGTGTGGGACCGGATCGCCCGCTGCGAGAGCGGCGGCAACTGGCAGATCAACACCGGCAACGGCTACTCCGGCGGACTCCAGTTCTCCGCCTCCACCTGGCGGGCGTACGGCGGCACGGCCTACGCGCCCACCGCCGCCCAGGCCTCCAAGGCCCAGCAGATCGCCGTGGCGGCGAAGGTCCAGCGCACCCAGGGCTGGGGCGCCTGGCCCTCGTGCTCGGCACGGGCGGGTGCCTCCGGGGCGGCCCCCGGCGCGGCCGCGCCCCAGGCGGCACCCCAGGCCGCGCCCGAGCCCGCCGCGCGGCAGGCGGCTCCGCGGTCCGCGCCCCGGGCCGCCGAGCAGCGGCCCGCGTACCCCGCGCCCGACCAGGCAGGACGCGGCACCACGCGCGGCACCGGGACCTACGTCGTGCGCCAGGGCGACACGCTCAGCCGCGTCGCCGCCGCGCACGGCGTGAGCTGGCAGCGGCTGCACGCCGCCAACCTGGGCGTCATCGGCGGCGACCCCGACGTCATCGTGCCGGGGCAGCGCCTGGTGGTCTGACCCGCCGGGCCGCCTCCCCGCCCCGGCCGTACCGGGGACCCGCACCCGGCCCCACCTGGTCGTCCGCCGACCGGGTGGGGCCACGCGCGGGGCGGCGCGGCACCGCCGGGAGGCGCGCGGGCCCGCTCGTAGCGTGGCCCGATGTACTCGACGCACCCGATGCCGGCGTGTCCGCCGCCGGCGCGCCCGGCCCGGACCCGGCCGGCATCGCCCCGGCGTCCCTGGTTCGCGGCCCTGCTCGCCGCCGCGGCCCTGTCCCTGGCGGGGCCCCCGGCCGCCGCCTCCGCCGAAGCCGCGCCCCCGTCACCGCCGCGGGCCCCGGCCGCCCCCGCGTACGCAGCCGCCTGCTCGCCCGGGGACGACCCGTGGGACTGCCTCGCCGAGTGCGAGAGCGGTGGCCGGTGGCACATCAACACCGGCAACGGCTTCTACGGCGGGCTCCAGTTCAAGCAGTCCACCTGGGTGGCGTTCGGCGGGCTCGCCTACGCGCCGCGCGCGGACCTCGCCACCCGGGAGGAGCAGATCGTGGTCGCCCGGGAGGTGCTGCGCCACCAGGGCTGGGGCGCCTGGCCCGTCTGCTCCCGCAAGGTGCGCCAGGCGGGGCTCGACCACCTCGCGCTCCCGCCGGAGGGGCGCACCCACGTCGTGCGGCCGGGCGAGACCCTGGCCTCCCTGGCCCGGCGGTACCGGGTGCAGGGCGGCTGGCAGGCGCTGTACGCCGCCAACCGGCAGGCGGTCGGACCGGCCCCGGACCGGCTCGAAGTGGGCACGGTGCTCGTGGTGCCGCAGCCGTCGGACACGAAGCCGTCCGGTACGAAGCCGTCGAGCACGAAGCCGCCGAGCACGAAGCCGTCGAGCACGAAGCCGTCGAGCACGACGCCGTCGAGCACGACGCCGCCCGGTACGAAGCCGTCGAGTACGAAGCCGCCCGGTATGAAACCGCCGAGCACGACGCCGCCCGGTACAAAGCCCTCCGGTACGAAGCCCTCGGAGACGGAACCGCCGGGTGCGAAGCTGTCGGGAGCGAAGCCGTCCGGGCCGAAGCCGACTGGTGCGAAGCCCAGTCCGCAGCCGTCCGTTCCGCAGCCGTCGGGGACGAAGCCGTCGGGGCCGAAGCCGCGCCCGCAGCCCCAGCCGCCCGGTACGAAGCCGCCCGTCCCGGAGCCGCCAGCCCCGGAGCCGCCAGCCCCGCAGGCTCCCGCCTCTCAGCCCTCTGCCTCTCAGCCCTCCGCCCCGCAACCTCCCGCCTCGCACCCCCCCGCCCCGCAACCGCCTGCCCCGGAGCCGTCCGCCCCGGAGCCCTCCGCCACGGCGCCCGCCGCGCGGCCCTCGGTCCCAGAGCCTTCGGCACCGCAGCCGTCCGTCACGGCGCCGGGCGGCTGACCGGGCCGTTCGGGCGGGTGGCGTGTTCCGTGGCCTCGCCGCGGAACACGACCTCGCCGCGGCTCAGTTCGTACACCACCACCGCCCGGTCCGCGCGTGCGCGCAGGCCGGGCGGCAGTCGTTGCTCGGCGACGACCACGCACGCGTCCAGGCCGCCGAGCAGCGCGTGCGTACGGGCGGCGACGGCCGGGGACATGCCCTGCGTGGGCTCGTCGGCGAGGACGGCGCGCGCGCCGGAGAGCAGGGCGCGGGACAGGGCCAGCATGCGCTGCTCGCCGCCCGACAGGGTGCCCGCGCGGCGCGCCAGGAGCGGGCGCAGCTCCGGGTAGGCCTCCAGCGCCGCGGTGACGTCGCCCCGGGCGTGGGCCAGTTCGAGGTTCTCGCGGACCGTGAGCGTGCCGAAGACGGCCTGCCGGTCCGGCACGAAGCACAGGCCGCGGCGGGCGCGTTCGTACGCCCGGAGCCGGGTGACGTCCGCGCCCTCCCACACGACGGCCCCCCCGGACAGCGGGACGGCCCCGGCGAGGGCGCGCAGCGCGGTGGTGCGGCCGGAGCCGTTGCGGCCGAGCAGGACCGTCAGGCCCGGGGCGGGGGCGGCGAGGCTGACGCCGTGCAGGGCCTCCAGCGGGCCGTAGCGGACGCGGGCGGCGCGCAGTTCCAGGAGGCGGGGGCGGGCCGGGGTCATCGGGCGCCGTTCCCCGGGCGGATGTCGCGCAGGACGCGCTCCGCCGGGCCGGAGGCGGTGACGCGGCCCGCCGTGAGGACGTGCACGGTGTCGGCGAGGCCCGCCACCAGGTCCAGGTCGTGCTCGACGACGAGCAGGGCGGTGCCGTCCGCCGCGAGCGCCCGCAGGACGGTGGCCAGCGCCGTCACCTCCGCCGTGTCCAGGCCCGCCGCGGGCTCGTCGAGGAGCAGCACGTGCGGGTCGCCGGCGAGCGCCCGGGCCAGCTCGACGCGGCGCAGCGTGCCGGTCGGCAGCCCGGCGGCGGGGCGGTCCCGTACGGCTTCGAGGCCGAACAGGCGCAGCGCCCGGTCCAGCGCCGCCGCGTCGCGCACCCGGCCCTGCTCGGCGCCGACGCGTACGTTGTCGGCGACGGTCAGCGTGGGGAAGACCGCCAGTTGCTGGAAGGTCCGGGCGACGCCCGCGCGGGTGCGCGCGTGGGCCGGGAGCCGGGTGAGGTCGCGGTCGCCGAAGGTGATCCGCCCGCGGTCGGGCCGCACCGTCCCGGCCAGGCAGTGGAAGAGGCTGCTCTTGCCCGCGCCGTTGGGCCCGACGACGGCGGTCACCCGGCCGGGGGCCACCACGAGCGACACGTCGCGCAGAGCGGTGTAGTGCCCGTACGTGAGCCACAGGTGGTGCGCGGCGAGGACGTGCTCCCCGCCGTGCCGCCGCCGGACGGCGCTGCTGCCGGGCGGACGCCCAGGCGCCGACGGGGCGCCGCCGCGTGCCGGCGCCGCCTTGCTGCCTGCGAGGTTTCCGCCCTGCTCGTCGACTGGGGCCGGAGGCGCGGGGCAGGGCGGGCGCGGCTCCGCGCGACCCGCACCATGCGCCGGAGCCGGAGCCGGAGCCGGAGCCGGAGCCGCAGCCGCAGCCAAGGCAGCACCGGGTGCCGCGCCGGTGGCCAGGGCGGTCCGGACCCGGGCGCCGAGGGGCGTGAGCCGCGGTCGGCGCCGCAGCCCCCGCGTCGCCGCGCGCAGCGCCTCGTACGGCCCCCCGGGGAAGCGCCCGACGAGGATGGCCAGCACCCCGATCACGGCCGCGGCGACGCCGCCCCGGGTCCCCGCGTCGAGGCCGACGAGGAGTGCCGCCGCGAGCAGCGCCCCGAGCAGGCTGTCGGCGCCCAGCACGACCACCGCCGCGAACCACAGCAGCCCGCGCACGGGGTCGTACGCCGCGGGGTCGAAGGCCCGCAGCCCCATGCCGAGCATCCCGCCGCCCAGGGCGGCGAGCGCCGCCCCGACGACGAACGCGGCGAGCTTCAGGCCGCGCACCGCGACCCCGGCCGCCGCCGCACCGGCCTCGTGGTCGCGCATCGCGGCGAGCGCCCGCCCGGTGCGGCCCCGGCGCAGCGCCGCCACGAGCAGCAGGGCGCCGCCGAGCAGGGCCAGTTCGAAGAGGTAGTACGCGCGGTCGCCGGTGAGGCCCGCGGGCCGCCCCAGGGTGAGGCCCGAGGTCGCGTACGGCTGCGCGAACACGAAGCGGCTGACGCCGACCCCGACCGCGAACGTCGCGAGGGCGAGCGCCAGGCCGTGGCGGCTGATCGCGGGCCAGCCGGTGAGCAGGCCGAGCGGCGCGACCAGCAGCACGGCGACCGCGAGCGCCGCGAGCGCGGGCAGCTCCGGAAGCCCGGGGAAGCGGCCGTTCACCAGAAGCGCGGTGAACAGGGCTCCCAGGCCCGCGTACGCCGCCTGGCCGAGGGAGATCTGCCCGCCCCGGCCGGTGACGACGACGAGGGAGAGCAGGATGACGCCGAGGGCGGGGACCTGGACGGACGTGGTGAGGTCGGGGCCCGCGAGGCCGAGCGGCAGCAGGAAGAGGACCACGGCCACTATCCACGCGCCCGCCGGGGTCGGGACCCGGGCGGTGGCCGTGCGGGGCAGGGCGTCGCCGGTGCCCACGCCGGGCAGGACGAGCGCGGCGACGAGCAGGGCGACGACGAAGAGGTTCGCGCCGACCGCCTGGAGCAGGGGCTCGCCCCACCCGGACGGGTGCAGCCGCGTGAGCTGGCTCTGCGCGACGCCCACGCCGAGGGCCACGACGACCGCCACCGGCAGGTTCCGCATCCGGGCCGCCACCGCGACGGCCACCACCTCCATGACGAGCAGCGGCAGTCCGTACGGGTCGAGGCGGACGTACGGGGCGAGGAGCACGCCGGTCAGGCCCGCCGTGAAGGAGCCGAACGCCCAGCCCGCCGCCGCGACCCGGTCCGCGTCGATCCCGGCGAGCACCGCGAGGCGACGGTCGTCGACCACGGCGCGCAGCTGTCCGCCGAAGCGGGTGAAGCGGGTGACCGCCCCCACGGCGAGCGCGAGCGCCACGGCGACCGCGAGCTGGCCCCAGGGTTCGGCGGGGAGCAGCGTCGGCGCGTCCGCCCGCGCGCCCTGCCCCCAGACCAGCGCGGCCCCGCCGACGAGCAGGACGAACACGCCGATCGAGGCGACCAGGGTCTGCGCCGGGTCGCCGCCGAGGACGGCGAGCGGACGGAAGACGGCGCGTTCGAGGACCAGGCCGATGGCGGGGGCCACGACGAGGAGCGTCAGCGCGGCGGCGAGCGGCAGCGGCCAGCCCCACTCGACGGTGAGCTGGCGCAGCAGATAGGCGCAGACCATGGCGATCGCGCCGTGCGCGAAGTTGAGCACGCCCGTCGCGCGGTGGGTGACGACCAGGCCGATGCCGGTGAGGGCGGCGGCGCTGCCGACGGAGAGCCCGGCCAGGGTGAGGTCGTAGCTCAGGGAGGACACCGGCTCAGGCCTCCGGGGGCTCGTCGGCCGCCGGGCCGGGCGGCACGCAGACCGGGCACGGGGTCAGGCCGCCGTCCGCCGGGGCCGCGGGGTCGACGGTGGTCGCGCCGGGCTTGCCCGCGACCAGGGGGCAGTCGGCGCGGTGCCACAGCGTCCCGCCGGGCAGGGCCCGCAGCTCGTCGCTCGTGGCCACCGGGGCGCTCACCCGTTCGGCCCCCGCGGCCGCCGGGTCCTGGCCCTCGGCGGTGACGAGCAGGGCGTACAGCTCCTCCACCCGGGACGTCGCGAGGGCGCCGCGGCCGTGGGCGAGGAGCACCGCGCCCGCCACGATCAGCGCGGCGCCGGGCACCGTGCAGGAGGCGAGGTAGGGCAGCTGCCGTTCGGCGAAGCGCTCGCCGGAGACGCCGTACCAGCCGATGACGCACAGCACCGCGCCGGTGGCGAGCGCGGCGAAGGCCGCCCAGAGCATCGGGTGCACGCCCCGCAGCCGGGCCGCGCGGGAGGCGGCGGCGCGGGCGGCGGGGGAGGCGTCCGTCCCCGGCGCGGGAGCGGCGGCCTGCGCCGAGCCAGTGGTCCGGTCCGTCCTTGCCGCCCGCATCCAGGCCCCCTGGGAGACGTCGGTTGGTCGTCGCACCGGCCCCCGGGGCGACCGGTGCGAGCCGGGGCGCCGGTGCTGAACAGGCGTCCGCTGGGTCTGTTCATGGCAGCCGATGGCTTGCACTATGCCTTCTGGAAGCTGACCCTGAAAGCACCGGGCGCTCTTCGCCCGGTCCGACACCCGGTGGTGAGCCAGATGGTTCTCTGGACCGACCCCAGGCGGGGGAGCGATCTTCGGCGGGGGAGGGTACGGAGCGCGGCGCTGGCGGCCGCCGCGGTCCTGCTGCTCGCGCCGGCCGCCGTGGCCTGCGGTGACGACAGCGGGGACGACGACAGCGGCAGCCCGCCGCCGCAGCCGTCCGTGACGTCGAGCAGCCCCGAGGAGGCCGCCCGGCCGGCCGACCCGAAGGCCGCCGAGAGCGAGGTCCGGGCGAACTGGGAGAAGTTCTTCGACCCGGCCGTGTCCCTCAAGGACAAGGAGTCCGTCCTCCAGGACGGCGCCAGGATGCGGCAGGTCCTGCGGAGCTTCAGCGGCGACGAGCGCGGGAAGCAGGTGCGGGCGCAGGTCGCCGACGTCGAGTTCGTCTCGGCCACCGAGGCCGACGTGACGTACGCGCTGACCCTGAAGGGCGCGACCGCGCTGCCGGACGCGAGCGGTACCGCCGTCCGCCAGGACGACACCTGGAAGGTCTCCGTCAAGACGCTGTGCGCGCTCGTGAAGCTGAGCGGCAACGCGTCGCCGGGTCCGGGCTGCTGAGCCTTGGTCCGGCCGCGGACACTCGGCGCGGCGCTCGCCCTGACGGCGCTCCTGGCGGGCGCCGGCTGCGGCAGCCGCCTGCCGGAGAGCGACTTCGAGCGCCGCGCGACCGGCGCGGCACCCGACCGGGGCGGCCCGCCCGTCCGGGTCGGCGTCCTCACCAGCGCCACCAGCCCGGTCGGCGGCTCCGCCTTCACCGGGCCCCGCGACGGCGCCCGGGCGTACTTCGACCATCTGAACGAGCGCGGCGGCGTCGGCGGCCGGAAGGTCGAGGTGCACACCTGCGACGACGGCGGCAGCGGCGTCGGCAACAACGACTGCGTGCACAAGCTGCTCGACGAGAAGAAGGTCGTCGCCCTGGTGGCCACCACCGTGCTCGACTACGCGGGCGCGCCCCGGGTGTCCGAGGCGGGGGTGCCCGACATCGGCGGCCAGCCGATCGGCGCCGCGTACGACACCTACCCGCACCTGTACGGGATCTACGGCAGCTCGGCGCCGCGCGACGGCGAGGCGGGCTGGGACGGCAGGCTGTACGGCGGCACGGAGGTCTACCGCTACTTCAAGCGCGCGCACGGGGCCCGCACCGCCGCCGTCGTCTCCTACAACCAGGCCGCGTCGGCGGCGTACGCCCGGCTGGTGAGGCGCGGCCTGGAACGGGAGGGCTACGAGGTGGTCACCGAGCAGGTCGACTTCGCCCTGCCGAACTTCCGGGCCGCCGCCGCCGACCTCAAGGACCGGGGCGCCGACCTGGTCTTCGACGCGATGGACACGCACGGCAACGCGCGGTTGTGCGCGGCGATGGACGACGTGGGCGCCGAGGTCACCGCGAAGGTCACGAACGTACAGAACTGGTCATCCTCGGTCCCCGAGGACTACAAGGACGCGCCGCGCTGCCGCAACGCGCTGTGGGCGACGGGTTCCAGCCGCAACTACGAGGACACCGGCCACCCGGCGGTGCGCGCGTTCCGCGCGGGCATGAAGAAGGCCGGGAAGGGGGAGGGCTCGCTCTCCCAGTGGCAGCTCGAGGGCTGGGCCGCCGCGATGTGGTTCACGGACGCGGCCCGCTCCTGCGCGGCCTCCGGGGGCGAGGTCACCCGCGCCTGCGTGGACCGCTTCATGAGCCGCGGCGAGCCCTACGACGCCGACGGGCTGCTGCTCCCCGTCACGTACGAGAAGTCGGCCGAACCGCCCACGAGCCGCCGGACCTGCGTGTCCGTGGCACGCTGGAAGGACGATGAGGGCTGGGTCACACAGGGCGACATGAACCGCACCTGTTTCGACGTACCACAGCTCTCCTACCAGCCATGACCGGTGTACCAGTCACGGAGTTCCCCCTTCCGCACTGCTGTCGCGCAGCAGTTCGGGAACAAGGCGGGATATGGACCCAACCTTTGGCCCTGGATCGCCGTCTAACCCCTCGGTAGACGGACGAGACGGACTGTCCACGAGCAAGCGCTGGATACGGGGACGTATGCATATCTCTTTCCTGATTCACAACGCGTACGGGATCGGAGGGACGATCCGGACGACGTACAACTTGGCGAACACGCTCGCCGAGCAGCACGACGTGGAGATCGTGTCGGTGTTCCGCCACCGCGAGGACCCGGTCTTCACGCCCGACCCGCGGATCAGGCTGCGCCACCTCGTCGACATCCGCAAGGACAGCCCCGGCTACGAGGGCGACACCGCGGCCTACAAGACCCCGGCCACGGTCTTCCCGCGCGCCGAGGGCCGCTACGCGCAGTACAGCGCCCTCACCGACGAGCGGATAGCGGCCCACCTCGCCTCCCTCGACGCGGACGTCGTCGTCGGCACCCGGCCCGGCCTGAACGTGCACGTCGCCCGCCAGACCCGGCGCGGCGTGCTGCGCGTCGGCCAGGAGCACCTCACCCTCGACAGCCACTCGCGGGAGCTGAAGCTCCAGCTCCGCAGCGTCTACCCGCGCCTCGACGTCCTGACCACGACGACCGAGGCCGACGCGCGCGCCTACCGCAAGCGGATGCGACTGCCCGGCGTGCACGTCCAGGCCGTGCCCAACCCGGTGCCCGCCCCCGCCGTCGAGCCCGCCGACGGCTCCCACAAGTGGGTCGTCGCCGCCGGCCGGCTCGCCCCCGTCAAGCGGTACGACCTGCTGATCCGGGCCTTCGACAAGGTGCGCAGGGAGCGCCCCGACTGGCGCCTGCGGATCTACGGCGGCGGCAAGCAGAAGGACAAGCTGCGCCGCCTGATCGACGACCTCGGCCTGTACAACCACGTGTTCCTCATGGGTCCCGCCCACCCCATCGAGCCCGAGTGGGCCAAGGGCTCCATAGCGGCCGTCAGCTCCAGCCTGGAGTCGTTCGGCATGACGATCGTCGAGGCGATGCGCTGCGGCCTGCCCGTCGTGGCCACCGACTGCCCGCACGGCCCCGGCGAGATCATCGACAACGGCGTCGACGGCCGCCTGGTGGAGGTCGGCAACCCCGACGCCATCGCCGGGGGACTGCTCGAACTCATCAACGACGACGCGCTGCGCCGCCGGATGGCGAGTGCCGCGCTCAAGGACTCCGAACGCTTCGACCCGGCACGCATCGCCGAGCGCTACGAGACGATGTTCGGCGGCATGCTCCAGCGCGACGGATCGCTGGGCGGCCGGATGCGCGGCTCGATGCACCGCGCCAGGGGCGTCCTGCTCAGCGGCGCGTACGCCGTACGGGACGCCGGAAGAACCGCACCGACGAAGGGGCGCTTGGCATGACGGCCGTGTCCACCCGGGACACCCTCGGTACCGACGAAGCACGCGCGGCCGGACAGGGCCACGACCAGCCGCAGCCACCGCGCGCGGACTGCATCGCCGACTCCGCGGGCGGTCTCACCTTCGACATCACCGACCCCGGCGGCGAGGGCGCCGCCCACCTGCTGCTGCGGCTGCGCGACTCCGAGCCCGCCGCCGAGGTGCGGCTGCCGCTGACGCCCGCCGCCGACGGGCGGCTGCGCGCCGCGCTGCCCAGCAGCGTCGAGCTGGCCGAGGGCCGCTGGAACGCCTACGCCGAGGTGGACGGCGAGGAGCCGCGCCGCCTGCTGCCGGGCCTCAACGACCTGCGCTCGCTGGTCGACCGGGTGCCGAGCGGCAGCCGCGGCCACGTCTTCGTCCGCATCCCCTACGTCACCAAGCAGGGCAACCTCTCCGTGCGCGCCTGGACGCGGGCGCCGCACGCCGAGGCGGGCGAGCTGGACATCGCCGCCGACGGCCTCACCGCGCACGGCCGCGTGTACGGCACCGCCCTCGGGGCCGGCGCGCGCGTCGAGGCGGTGTTCCGCACCGGGCCCGAGCGCGTGGTGCGCGCCGACGTGACCGCGCAGGGGCCGGAGTTCACCTTCCGCCTGCCGTACGCCGACCTCGCCGACGGGCACGGTCCCTGGGACCTGTGGCTGCTGCCGGACGGGGACGAGGGGCCCCGGGTGCGCCTGGCCCGGCTGCTCGACGACGTCGCCGACAAGAAGCCGATCTTCACCTACCCGGTGACGGCGCTCACCGCCGGGACCGGCCGGGTCGAGGCGGGCCCGTACTACACGGCCGACAACGACCTGTCGGTCATGGTGCGGCAGGCGTCCGGCTGACCCGGGCTCCGGAGATCGAGGGCCGTAGCGGTCCGGGGGATCGAGGACCGTAGCGGTCCGCAAGGGGCGGCAGAATCACCTCCATGTTGGAGACTTCCGCACGACTGCTACGGCTGCTCTCGCTGCTCCAGGCCCACCGGGAGTGGTCGGGCGCGGACCTCGCCGAACGCCTCGGCGTGACCCCGCGCACGGTCCGCCGCGACGTGGACCGGCTGCGCGAGCTCGGCTACCCCGTCAACGCGAGCCCCGGCACCGGCGGCGGCTACCAGCTCGGCGCGGGGGCCCAGCTGCCCCCGCTGCTGCTCGACGACGACGAGGCCGTCGCCGTCGCGGTGGGCCTGCGCACCGCCGCCGGGCAGGGCGTCGAGGGCATCGGCGAGAGTTCGGTGCGCGCCCTCGGCAAGCTCGAACAGGTGCTGCCGAGCCGGCTGCGGCGCCGGGTCGGCGCGCTGAACGCCTTCACGGTGCCGATGCTGCACACGCCCCGGGAGCAGGCCGTCGACCCCGCCGTGCTCACCGAACTCGCCGCCGTCTGCCGGGACTCCGAGCGGCTGCGCTTCGACTACCGCGACCACGGCGGCGCGTCCAGCCGCCGCGCCGTCGAGCCGCACCGCCTGGTGTGCACCGAGCGCCGCTGGTACCTCGTCGCCTGGGACCTGGACCGCCGGGACTGGCGCACGTTCCGCGCGGACCGGATCACGCCCCGGCCGCCGCACGGCCCGCGCTGCGCGCCCCGCACCCCGCCCGCCGAGGACCTCGCCGCGTACGTCTCCCGGGGCGTGTCCACGCGCGCCTACGCCGAGCAGTCCACCGTCCGGCTCCTTGTGCCGCTGGAGGAGGCCGAGCGGCGGGTGAAGCCGCTGGACGGCACCCTGGAGGCCGAGACCGAGGCCACCTGCCTGCTGCGCACGGGCGGGGCGAGCCTGGAGTTCCTCGCCTTCCACGTGCTCTTCCTCGGCCTGGAGTTCGAGGTGGTGGAGCCCGTGGAGCTCATCGACCGGATCCGCTCCGCCCGGGATCTCCTGAGCCGGGCCCTGGACCGGGGTGGTCCGTCTGGTCGTCCGGCGCCCGCAGCGCCGCCACCTCCGGATGGTGCAGGTCGAACGCCGGGGCCTCCGAGCGGATCCGGGGCAGCGTGACGAAGTTGTGCCGCGGCGGCGGGCAGGAGGTCGCCCACTCCAGGGAGCGGCCGAACCCCCAGGGGTCGTCGACCTCCACCTTCTCGCCGTACTTGGCCGTCTTCCAAAGGTTGTAGAGGAAGGGCAGCGTGGACAGGCCGAGCAGGAACGAGCCGATGGTCGAGAGGGTGTTGAGCGCGGTGAAGCCGTCCGCGTCCAGGTAGTCGGCGTACCGGCGCGGCATGCCCTCGGCGCCCAGCCAGTGGTGCACCAGGAACGTGGCGTGGAAGCCGGCGAACAGCGTCCAGAAGTGCATCTTGCCGAGCCGCTCGTCGAGCAGCTTGCCGGTGAACTTCGGCCACCAGAAGTAGAAGCCCGCGAACGTCGCGAAGACGACCGTGCCGAACACCACGTAGTGGAAGTGCCCGACGACGAAGTACGTGTCGGTGACGTGGAAGTCCAGCGGCGGCGAGGCCAGGATCACCCCGGTGAGGCCGCCGAAGAGGAAGCTGACCAGGAAGCCCGTCGCCCACAGCATCGGCGTCTCGAAGGACAGGGACCCCTTGAGCATGGTCCCGGTCCAGTTGAAGAACTTCACGCCCGTCGGCACCGCGATGAGGAACGACATGAAGGAGAAGAACGGCAGCAGCACCGCGCCGGTCGCGAACATGTGGTGCGCCCACACGACCACCGACAGGCCGGTGATGGCCATGGTGGCCCCCACCAGCGGCAGGTAGCCGAAGATCGGCTTCCGGCTGAACACCGGGATGATCTCGGTGATGATGCCGAAGAACGGCAGCGCGATGATGTAGACCTCCGGATGCCCGAAGAACCAGAAGAGGTGCTGCCACAGCAGCGCGCCCCCGTACTGGGCGTCGAAGACCACGGAGTGGAAGCGCCGGTCCGCCTCCAGGACGAGCAGCGCCGCCGCGAGCACCGGGAACGCGATCAGCACGAGGATCGACGTGAACAGGACGTTCCAGGTGAAGATGGGCATCCGGAACATGGTCATGCCCGGCGCCCGCATCCCGATGATGGTGGTCAGGAAGTTCACCGCGCCGAGGATCGTGCCGAAGCCGGACAGCGCGAGCCCCATGATCCACAGGTCGGCGCCGATGCCGGGGGAGTGCTCCAGGCGGTTGAGCGGGGCGTAGGCGAACCAGCCGAAGCTCGCGGGCCCGCTCGGCACGAGCAGCGAGCCGAGCACCATCAGGCCGCCGAAGAGGAACAGCCAGTACGACAACATGTTCAGGCGCGGGAACGCGACGTCCGGGGCGCCGATCTGGAGCGGCATGATCTCGTTGGCGAAGCCCGCGAACGTCGGCGTCGCGAACAGCAGCAGCATGATCGTGCCGTGCATCGTGAACATCTGGTTGAACTCTTCGTTGGTCATCACCTGGAGGCCGGGGCGGGCCAGCTCGGCCCGCATCAGGAGCGCCATCACCCCGGCGATCAGGAAGAAGACGAACGAAGTGATCAGATAGAGGTGGCCGATCTTCTTGTGGTCGGTGGTGGTCAGCCAGTCGACGACGATCCGGCCCGGTGTCCGCTCCCGCGCCGGACGCTCCGCCGCCCGCACCGTCTCCGTCCCCATCGCTTGCCCCTTCGCCGTCGCGTCCTGGGCTGCCCGAAGCACAGGCCATGATGCTCGCGTGCCCGGGACTCCAACAGGGGGCGTACGGGTGGACCGCGCCGGGGCGCACTCCGGTCCGCGGTACGGCGAACGACGGGAACCATGAATTCCCCCCGCTCCGTCACCTCCCGTACGGGGCCGGGAAAACGGAAAGCGGAAGGGCCCAGCGAAGGCATTCACGGGGATTCGCACAGGCCTTCCCGGGGTTCTCCGCCACCTCGGCGACGACGCTTATGGAAGGCGGCGCGAGACGGTCGCGAGAACGCCGGAGTTCGCCCCGAATTCGGCCCGGACGGGGGCGGAACCGCTCGTACGTGTGACGGAGCCGGACCGAAACGCACGTCGTGATCCTGTGACAAAAGCGTGACCGGAGAGGTATCCGTGACGCATGGTGCGCGGGCCGGCCCTTCCGCGCCGCGACCCGGCCGCCTACCGTGGCGGGCATGGCACCCATCCCGACTCCCCCCGTCGAACCCCAGGACAGCCCGGACTCCTACGTCGGCCTCGACGCCGCCGAGGCCGAGAGCCGGGCGCGCGCCCGCGGCTGGACCACCGTGAGGTCGGTGCCGCCGGGCACGTTCATCACGATGGAGTACCTCGCCGGAAGGCTGAACTTCGAGGTCGAGGACGGCTGCGTGCGGCGCTCCTGGAAGGGCTGACCCCTCCCCGCGCACCCGCCGCCCGTCGCTCCTGTACCCATACGCGGACCGTGCCGCAGCACGCGGCGCCCCGCACGCGGCGCCCCGCACGCGGGTGTCCGTACGCGGGTGTCCGTACGCGGGCTTCCGTACGCCGGCTTCCGTACGCGGCGAAGGCCCCGGCTCCTGGGCGGAGCCGGGGCCTTCGTGGTGCCGGGGGCCTGCGGGGGGCTGTGCGTACCGTCCCCGCGGCGCCCGCGGGGTCAGCCGCCGGCGAGGGGCCGTGCCGAGGTGCCGCGGACCCGCTCCGGGTGCGGCGGCCGGCGCGGGCCGGTCGGGGTCACCGGGGTGCGCTCGCAGCGGGCGGTGTGCGGGCCCGGGGCGAGGTAGGCGGGCGTGCGGGGCCGGGCGGCGGCGACGGGCTCGCGCACGGACGGCTGGTCGCCGGTGCCGGACGGGGTCCGCTGCCGCACCAGCGCCGGGGCCGGCACCGGGAACGGCGTCGGGACGGCGGCGGACGGGCCGCGGCCGAGGGCGCGGTCGCGCAGGCCGAGCAGCCAGGGCTCCAGGCGGGCGGCCAGCGGCTCGAACCAGGGCAGCGCCAGCAGGACCAGCAGCCCCGCGGCCCAGCCGAGCAGGACGTCGCTCAGCCAGTGCGTACCGAGGTAGACGGTGGTGAGGCCGACGCTGAGCGAGACCACCGCGGACAGCGCCGACAGATAGCGGCGGGTGCGCGGCGTCGAGGCCAGATAGGCCAGGATGCCCCAGGTCACGACGGCGTTCGCGGTGTGGCCCGACGGGAATATATCGCCGCCCTGCCACATCTCGTTCGAGCCGATCACGGTGGCGTAGTGCGGACCGAGGCGGCCCATGCCGATCTTGGCCGCGCCCACCGTGGCGTTGAGCAGCAGCAGGGCCGTACCGAACATCAGCAGCGGGCGCAGCGTGTGCTGGCGCCAGGAGCGCCAGCCCAGCCAGGCCGCGACCATCACGGCGGTCGGGCCGCGCTGGCCGAGCACGACCCAGTAGTCGAGGAAGCCGTGGATCTCGGGCCACTGCTGGTAGGGCCGGAAGAACATGACCTGCCAGTCGAACCGGACGAGCCAGGACGTCGTCAGGACCGCGACCACGATGGCGAGATAGAAGCCCAGCGTCGAGCCGAGGAGCACGACTCTGTGCCGGCTCATCCTCGGCTCGTCGAGGTGAACCGGCCGTTCCGGCTCACGGTCTAGCCGGGCGAAGAGCCGGTCCAGACGGGTCAGGTTTCGTTCGGTACGCACCCAATCGACGTTACAGCGAGTGAGCGCCCATCCAGGTCGAATCGGTGGGGTTGTGATGACGATGTGATGTGGCATTGATCTCAGGCCCCGGATTATTCCTGCCGGAATCCCTATTCGGCGGGGGACCTTTTACCCAATTCGTTGATCATTGGTCGGGTGGTTTTAGCCGCCTTATGAAATGGTTCACCGGGAGCTGGTGTGGATTTCCCCCGGCGCTCACCCGGCGCGCCGCCGCAATGATCTTGAATGGGTGATCTTGGCGTGATCAGGGCGGCCCGGAACCGTTCAGCCAGAACGCCCCGTACACCGCGCCGACCACGGCCGCACCTCCGATGACCAGCGCCGATCGCGAGGTCCGCAGGCGGGCGAGGGCCACCGCCAGGGGCAGCAGGAGCGGGAAGGCGGGCATCAGCAGGCGCGGTTTGGAGCCGAAGTAGCCCGCGGCGCACAGGGCCAGCGCCAGCACGACGCCCGTGTAGACGAGCAGCGGCAGCGGCTGGCGCTGCCGGACCCCGAGGACGTACAGCCACAGCAGCAGCGCCACCCCGGCGATCAGGCCGAGCCCCGCGAGCGCGCCCGGCACCGAGGTGAACTTGTCGCCGACGAACCGGGCGAAGGCGTAGCCGCCGTCGAAGCCGTTGCCCCACTGCCGCTGCACGTCGAGGTAGCCGAACAGGCCGCCGCCGGTGCGGTGCCCCACCCACAGCACGTACCCGGCGGCCCCGAGCGGCGCGAGCAGCACACCGAGCGCGAGACGCGGCTCGACCCGGCCCCGGCGCCGCGCCGCGAGGGCGGCCGCCGCCCACAGCGCGAGCACCACGGCACCGCCCACCGGCCGGGTCAGCCCCGCCAGCGAGGCGAGGGCACCCGCCGACACCCACCGCCCGGTGAGGACCGCGTACAGCGACCACGCGGCGAGCGCCGTGAACAGCGACTCGCTGTACGCCATGGACTGCACGACGCCGACGGGCAGCACCGCCCACAGCGCCACCGCGCACACCCCCGCGCGGCGGCCGTAGACGTGGTCCGCGACGGCGAAGATCCCCCCGGCCGCGCAGAGCGACGCGACCGCGCTCACCGCCAGGCCCGCGTCCGCGTACGACAGCGGGGTGAGGGCCGACACCAGCCGCTCCAGCCAGGGCAGCAGCGGGAAGAACGCCAGGTTGGAGTGGACGCTCCCGTCCGGCAGCCGCACCTCCCAGCCGTAGCCGAACTCGGCGACGCGGGTGTACCAGAGCGAGTCCCAGCGGGCGGACAGCAGGGTGTGCGGGCTCTTGCCCGCCGCGGCCGCCCATGCGGCGAGCACCGCCAGGCCCAGTGCCCGGACCCCCGCGTACACGAGCAGCGCGGGCGCTGCACCGCGGAGGCGGGCGGGGGCGCCTCTGGCGGGGGTGCCGCTGCCCGCGGGGGTGCCGCCCCCTGCGGAGGGCTGATCAAGATCTGTCACCGGGGGATTATCCCCGGGCGGGGCGCTGGCCCGGGGCCGCGCCCCGGGGCCCCTCTCTTATGGGTCTTATGGGTCTTATGGGGCTTCGCCCCTTTCCCCCTTCCTTGGCGCTTCGCGCCTCGTCCTCAAGCGCCGGACGGGCTTTTTCCCTGTGGCGCACGCCATAGCGTCGGGGGGCAACCATGAGAGGTCCGCCACGCGCGGTGCGGACGGACTCGCGTACGCTGACGGGCACTCGCCGTTCACAGCCGCCACACCGGGACGTCTCCACCCCGATGGGCCGCATTCGCGAGGGAACACTGGGAGGTACGCACATGTCCGGGACGACCACGGCCGCCGCTCCATCCGGCCGTCGGACCCCCGGTGCGGGTGCCAACCGCTGGGTCGTGCTCGTCGTCCTCTGCGTCAGCCTGCTGCTCGTCGCCGTCGACGCCACCGTCCTGCACGTCGCCGTACCCGCCGTCACCGAGGACCTCAAGCCCGGCGCGATCGAGCTGCTGTGGATCGTGGACATCTATCCGCTGGTCTGCGCCTCGCTGCTCATCCTGTTCGGCACGCTCGGCGACCGGGTCGGGCGCAGACGCGTGCTGCTCCTCGGCTACGCCCTGTTCGGCGTCGCCTCGGCCGTGGCCGCCATCGCCGACACCGCGCACGTCCTCATCGCCGCCCGCGCGCTGCTCGGCGTCGGCGGGGCCATGATCATGCCCGCGACGCTCTCGATCCTGCGCCAGGTCTTCCCCGACCGGCGCGAGCGGGCCCTCGCCATAGGGATCTGGAGCGCGGTGGCGGCCGTGGGCGCGGCCGTCGGGCCGCTGCTCGGCGGCTTCCTGCTCGAGCACTTCTGGTGGGGCTCGGTCTTCCTCATCAACATCCCGCTGATGCTCGTCAGCCTGCCCGTCGGCCGCGCGCTCCTGCCGGAGTCCACCGGCGAGCGCGACGGGCCCTGGGACGTGACGGGCGCGCTGATGGCCGCCGCCGGGCTCTTCGGCCTGGTCTTCGGCGTCAAACGGCTCGGCGGCGAGGATCCCCTCGGCTCGACGACCCTGGCCTGCCTCGTCCTCGGCGCGGGCCTGCTCCTCGCCTTCGTCCGCAGGCAGCGGCGGCGTACGCATCCGCTCGTGGACCTGGCCATGTTCACGCGGCCCGCCTTCAGCACGTCCGTCGGCTGCATCGTGCTCGCGATGCTCGCCCTCGTCGGGCTCGAGCTGATCGCCGCCCAGTACCTCCAGCTCGTGCTCGGCCTGTCGCCGCTGGAGACCGGCCTGCGGCTGCTCCCGCTCACGATCGCCGCCATGGCCGCCGGCCTCGCCGGGTCCCGGATGCTCCAGCGCTTCGGGCCGCGCCGGATGGTCGCCGCCGGGTTCTGCCTCACCGCGCTCGCCGTGGTCGCGCTCATCGGCATGGGCGGCGAGGACAACGCGCCGCTGCTGCTCACCGGCTTCGTACTGCTCGGCTTCGGCCTGGAGACCACGCTCTTCGGGGCGTACGAGTCCATGCTCAGCGAGGCGCCGCAGACCCAGGCGGGCGGTGCCGCCGCCATCGGCGAGACCTCGTACCAGCTCGGCGCGGGCATCGGCATCGCGCTGCTCGGCAGCGTCATGAACGCGGCGTACGCGCCCGGTCTCTCCTCCGTGCGCGGGGTTCCGGCGGCGGACAGCGCGGCGGCCGGGCACTCGCTGGGCGAGGCCTACGAGGTCGCCGACCGGCTCGGGGGTGCGCAGGGGGCCGCGCTGCGGGCCGCCGCGCGGGACTCCTTCGTGCACGGGCTGCATGTGACGCTGCTGGTCAGCGCGGGGCTGTTGCTTCTGGGGGCGTTGGCCGCGCTGCGGTTGCCGTGGCGGATGGAGTGCGGGGGCGCCTCCGGCGAGGGGCAGCCGACGATGCCCGCGCCGCGGGAGGAAGCCGGGGTCCCGGCCAAGTCCTTGCGCTGACCCGCGCGGGCCCTGCCGGGGGCTCCCCAAGCCCGCCCCTTCCCGAAACCAGGGGGCTCCGCCCCCTGGACCCCCGGATCGCGCTGACGCGCTCGTCCTCAAAACCCCGGCCGGGGTGTTAGAGGCCGGGCGGGGGGGGGGGGGGGGGGGGGGGGCGGCGCAAAAACGGGGGG